>CAZNGI010000001.1:0-12927 GCA_964572505.1 uncultured Methanotrichaceae archaeon
TACGGCGTTGCACTCGATGTCGTTGAAATCCTTTGATGGGAGGACGATCAGGATCTTGCCGGCCTCTTCGGGAGGAGTTTCAATGGACTCCGGCCCGGTGATCTCTTCGGCATCTTCCTCACATTCTTCACCCGTTTCTACGTATTCCGTCTCTTCGTATTCTTCGTGGGTCTCTTCGTATTCTTCGCCTTCCTCACACTCTTCGCCCTCGTAGTCCTCTTCGTAATACTCCCCATCCTCGTAATCTTCTTCATCCTCGTAATAATCGGAGCATGGAACCAGGACGAAGTACGCCCCGAAGGTGTCACAGTAGGGGCAATAATAGTCAGGGTCGTAGGGGTTGAGGTACATGACCTCGCCCAGGGTCGTTTGGTACTCGATGGCGCTTTCATCCACCGGCACGTCGAGCTGGATGACGAAGCCACACATTGGACACTCCCAGCAGGTGTATCCTTCCTCGTATTCGTCGCCGTATCCATCATTGTACTGGGCCAGGGAGGGGACGGCTCCAAGGCTCAGCAGGATAAGCACCGCCAAAACGGTGAAGATGGGTTTCATGAACCTTTAAAGGCGATTTATGTAAATAAATTTATCCTATAACATCTATTTACTCTTTCGAAAGTAGCTGAAAAGAGGATGGTGCTCGATCCTGCCAGCGGGCGATCAAAATAGATAAATCGGGGGTGTGGGTGGAGAAAGGGGCTAGCGCCTCCGCCGCCCGACCAGGACCGCGGCGAGTCCCACCGCCGCGAGGGCGACGATCGCTCCAGGCACAGGGCCGCGACCTGCCTTCTCCTGGTTTCCCTCCGGTCGCTGCAGGAGGGTGACGTTGACGGTCCCGTTCCTCACCTCGTCGACAGCGATCCCCTCGACCTCGGCGATCCCCACCTCGGATAGCCCCTCTCTCTTTCCGGCCCGGAAGGTGAGGTTGACGGCGGGGCAACCGCCGGGGATGGCAAGGCCGATTTCGCCCTCCTTCGAGAGATCGGTCCTGATATCGCACTCGCCATTGGTCTCGATCCCCCCAAAGACCAGTAAATCGGGATCAAAGGTCAGGGTCATTCTAGTCTCGTTCTCGGATGCTGGGATCTTCAGGGGCAGGTTGAATCTCTCCTCGGCCTGGACCGTGGCCGACCCTACCAAGGCCGACGAGACCTTTGGCCCCGAGATGTCGAAGTACAGGCCTGTCACCTGGAGGGCGTCCATGGAGTTTTCCACCCTCAGCCTGACCTCGTACCTGCCAGGGTGGGCTCTGACCCTGATGAGGTGGGGCTCGAGCCCCTGGGGCGAGAACCAGAGCTGGTGGCTCTTCTCGCTCAGCACCGCGTTCCCGTCGATGACCTGGAAGAACGTGATCTCGCTTTTCCCCGGCTCGATCTTGATGTACCTTTTTCGCAGCGTCTCGTCGGATGCCATCTCCCCGTAGCTCGGGGTGGCACCCAGCTTTTCGTACTCGGCGGGAGATATGTAGTAAATCTCGCCCGCAGAATCGCGAATGAGGCTGATCTGTCCGGACTCATCGAAGCTCACCATTACCGAGACGGGGTCAGTGGAGTTGTTGACTTGCAGAACTCCCCCTTGTATCTCCGATTCGGGGAGGAGGGATTCATCATCGCTGAGGGCGGGAACGGTGGCGTTCCACTGCCATGAGTAGAGCCACTGGTCACCGGCCCCAACTCCCGAGCCGGTCAGATCGCCCAGGATGATTCTCTTCCCTTCGGAGTTCACCGTCTCTGCGGTGACGCTGACGATATCGCCTGCCAGGACGAAGATCGAGAAGTTCGCCAATCCTCCTGAGAGGACATCCTCTTCGGGGATGTACACATCTACAATTTCTGGAGGGGATAAAACGTACTCGTTCTTGTATAGGTAATATCTGAAAGTCTCGTTGTCGGCGACGGCGATGTTCATACCTGGCATGATACTCGTCTGCGAGTCGCGCTTCAGCTGGATCCAGTCGGGGTTGGCCATGATCACGTACTTGGGATTTACGGCCTTGACCTCCAGCTCACCGAAGTCGTTGCCGAGGTCTAGTGGTAGAATTAGACGGTCCGATACCTGGAATATGCCGTCGATTATGGCGAACTGCTCTTCATCGTCGCTGAAGACGCTCCCGACGTGGAGAACGATCAGGGGGAGATCGTCCACGTCCCCCACGTCCTTCTTGTAGACGTAGGTCGAGTTTGAAGGGACCACGCCTCTGTCTAGAACCTCCTCGTTTCTGACCAGCATGATGAAGACCGAATCGTTAGAGACATCGACGGTGTAGACCTCGTAGCCGTCCTTCAAAGTCAGAGCGACCCCGCCGACGATTCTGTAACTCTCATCGGTGTCGAGAAGGACCTGGCCGACCTGTTTCATCTCTATCATGCTCTTCGTTCCGATCTCGGAGCTGGTCTCGGTCCCGTAACCAGCAAACCAGAGCTGGCCAAAAAGGGCGGTGGCGTCGTAACTGCCCCAATCCTCGAACTCGAACTTCACCGGCTCCACGAAGGTAGTGTACTTGAAGCCGTATCCAACTCTGGTTTCGTTCATCATGAACTCGTAACCAGGCTGTATGATTCCGTCCTCTGACATGAAAAGAATTAGCGATTCTGTGCCTACGTCGTCTTCGTCGTCGAAGTAGAAGCCAGTAAAATTTTCGTGATTCCATCGAGCTTCGGCAAAGCCGATCGATCCGTCTGAGTAGAGCAGCGGAATCAGGGATTCTTCGGTGTACACTGGCCCCCTTATCTCGTGGACGCCGTACTCGATGATGGCTCCCAGGGGGTAATAGATCAAGCTGGGCGTATCCCTAACCCTCAGCATCAGATTTCCGACGAGGGCCGTGGTGCTGTCCCGTCGAAGGACCAGATCTTCGCGGTTCTCAAGCTCGATCCTTCTATCGGATAACGTCACAACCTCCATCTGGTCTAGAAGGTCGCCTGCCTCTAGCTTGATCATGGGCTGGTCTCGAACTTGGAAGATTCCGTCGAAGTCGACAATCGCTTTCTCGGCGCCCTGCATCGCCGCGTTCACGTGGGCCAGGATTATGGGAAGGTCATCCTCGCCCACCTCGTAGACGTAGGTCTCACCGACCCCGACCACGGACCGGTCCGTCTCGATCCCGTTCTTCTTCAAAACCAGGTAGACCTCCTTTCCGTCGGAGGAGGCTCCCGCCATCTCGAGCCAGTAGCCGCCGTCGAGGAATAGTGGCTCTTCGGAGGTTGCTGTCTGGATACCGTCAAAGTCGATGAGAACCTCCCTCAACTCACCATTCTCCAGGGCGGAGACTGCGTCGGTGAAGTTGCTATCGAGGTAGCCTGCAAGGTATCGCTTCCCGAGGAAGGCCACCGCCTGGTAGCGGCCCCACTCCTCAAAGTCGAACTCCTCGGTCCAGACTTCGCTTGAATAGATGAGGTGCCCCTTTTTTACGTCTCTTCCTTCGGCCTCGATGGTGAGCCTTTCGCCGCTGGCCCCCTCGTCCAGATCGTAGTAGAACCAGCCGAAACTCTCGGCGTTCCAGCTACCGTTTCCGCCGCTGAACTGGCCCCGGACCTCGACCACCGGCACCTGGCCCGAGGCTCCGATGGCCGTCATCAATAGACATAAGAGGACCACAAGGCCCAAAGCACACCTCTTCCATCTCTCAGCGTCGATAGCTAATTTCATGCCCCCGAAATTCAGTCTCATCTTCTTCGGTTTCCCATCGCCTCGGAGTCGCCAATTTTGGATAACCTGTATATCCAATGGCGTGGCTTTGGGCGTTCTGGAGATAGTTCATGTCCCAGGTTAAGCATGTTGCGATATACGGCAAAGGAGGAATCGGAAAATCATGCACCGCCTCCAACATCGCGGCGGCCTGCGCCGAGAAGGGTTGCCGGGTGCTGGTGGTGGGCTGCGATCCCAAGAGCGACTCGACGATAACCCTCGTCGGAAAGAGGATCCCGACGATGATGGACCTGATAAGGGCGGGCGGAGAGATCGCCGAGGAGGACGTCGTCTTCGAGGGGTACGGGGGCGTGAAGTGCATCGAGGTCGGTGGGCCCGAGCCCGGCGTCGGCTGCGCAGGACGGGGGATCATCGTCGCCATCGAGTTTCTGAGGAAGGTCTCAAAGGTCCTCGACGAGGTCGATCTCACCCTCTACGACGTGCCTGGAGACATAGTCTGCGGCGGCTTTTCCGCGCCCATAAGAAAGGGGCTCGTGACCCAGGCCTACATCATAACCTCGGGAGAGTACATGCCGATCTATGCCGCAAACAACATCTGCCGGGGCTTGAAGAGGCTGAACACGCCGCTTGCAGGGGTTATATGCAACTCCAGGGAGGCCTCGGGTGAGAGGGAGATCGTGGAGAAGTTCGCAAGGGAGATCGGAAGCGAGATGGTCGCCTTCATCCCGAAAGATCCGATCGTCCAGAGGTGCGAGAGGAAGGGGATCTCGGTGATCGAGGGCGCGCCCGAGTCAGAGATCGCCGAGATCTACAGAAAGCTGGCGGAGCACGTCATGGGCGACTCAAAGCCCAGGCACCCTGTGCCCATCGACGACGATAGACTCCGGGAGCTGTCCCTCATATGAGCCCCGACCTTCCAAGAATACTCCTAGCCGGGGACAGAAGCTCCAGCGGCAAGACGACGATCGTGGCGGGGCTCCTCTCGGCCCTTCGGGGAAGGAACCTGGCGGTCCAGTCCTACAAGGTGGCCCTCGACTACATCGACCCGAGCTACCACACCGGAATTACGGGCAGGTGGTGCAGGAACCTCGATGGCCACCTGATGCCCGAAAGGACGATCCGGGAGGTCTACGCCCACGCCGCCGAGGGGGCAGACGTCGCCGTCATCGAGGGGGTCCGGGGGCTCTACGAGGGGTACGACGGCGACCGGGGGAGCACCGCCCAGATCGCCAAGATGCTCAGGTCTCCCGTGATCCTGGTGGTGGATGCAAGGAGCATCACCAGGAGCGCGGCGGCTCTCGTCAAGGGGTACATGGACTTCGACCCCAATGTTGAGATAAAGGGCGTGATCCTCAACAAGGTCGGGGGCGAGCGGCATGCCGAAAAGGCTATATCGGCGATCCGAGATCACGCGGGGGTCGAGGTCGTCGGCGTGATCCCAAGGGACGAGAGCATGCACCTATCGATGCGCCACCTGGGGCTCGTTCCCATGTTGGAGGGGGAGAGGAGGCACACTGGGTTTCAGGAGCGGCTTGCGAAGATCCGGGAAGTGGTGGAGGAGGGGCTGGACATTGACAGGATTCTCGAGATCGCCGCCGAGGCCGAATCCCTGGAGGCGCCGGAGCCAGACCTCTACGTGCCGAGCAGCGAGGGCGAGGGCGTCAGAATCGGCGTCGCTCTGGACGAGGCCTTCAACTTCTACTATCGGGACAACATCGAGCTGATGGAGTTGTCCGGAGCGGAGGCGGTGCCGGTGAGCCCGATCCACGATTCCGCCCTCCCGGAGATCGACGGCCTTTACATCGGTGGCGGGTATCCGGAGCTTTATGCAAAGGAGCTCTCGGAGAACGGATCGATGATCGAGTCGATAAGGCGGGCTCACGAGGAAGACGTGCCTATCTTCGCCGAGTGCGGGGGGCTGATGTACCTCTGCGAGGAGATCGAGTACGGCGTCGAGTCCCGTCCCGCCGTGGGCCTCGTACCGGCCAAGACCAGGATGGGCGGGCGAAGGATAGTCAGCTACACCGAGGGCACGTTCCTTCGCGAATGCTCCATGGGGCCCAGGGGCGCGGTCTTCCTCGGCCACGAGTTCCACCATTCAGAGCTGGTCCTGGACGACGGAGCCGAGGTCGAGTACGCGATCCGGCTCCAGCGTGGCACGGGAATCGAGAAGGGGATGGACGGCATCGTCGAGGGGAACTTGGTCGCCTCATACAACCATTTCCACGGAGCATCTTATCGGGAGTTTCCCCGACACTTCATAAAGACGGCCCGAGAGGCAAGGGATAAATAAACTGCAATCAGTCTAACTGGTGGTGATGATGATATGGTGAAGATGCCCCCTGAGGTCAGAGAGACCCTGGAAAAGCAGTGGCCCATACCCTTTGCGACCGCCTCCTCCGACGGAAAGCCGAACGTCGTCTTCTTGGGGATTTTGAAGATAAAGGACGACGAGACGCTCCTATTCGCGGACAACTTCTTCAACAAGACCGCGACGAACCTCGCCGAGAACCCCTGGGCTTCGGTCGTCTGCTGGACCAAGGACCCGAGGAAGTCCTACCAGATCAAGGGAACCGTGACCTTCCAGGACGAGGGTCCGATCTACGAGGAGATGGCGGAGTCGGTCCGGGCCCGAAGGTCTGACCTCAATACGAGGCGGGCCGTGATCTTCAAGATCGAGGAGATCTACGAGGCCAACTCCGGCCCCACGGCCGGGGATAGGATCGCCTGATCGGGAGGCGCGGGGCGACCCGCGGGCCACAATCTCCCTCTTCAGGTCGCAGTGTCCGTTTCCGTTCCCGTTTTTTCCAGAGAGCTTCTCCAGCCGCCTTTCGCTTTTCAGCTTGCCGTCCGGCCCTTCATCCCCCGCCTTGGTATGGGCCTGAGAGGAACTTTCTGGATATCTCTTCGGCCGCGCCTTTCCTGACGCAAAGAATAAATATATTGATACTCTATTTGAACGAAGGTGATCTAAATGGTCAAGATGCCAGCAGATGTTAGAGCGACCCTGGAGAAGCAGAAGCCAGCCCCCATCGCCACCGCCGACGCCTCCGGCACGCCGAACGTCGTCTACGTCGGGTTCCTGAAGGTCCTGGACGACGAGACGATCATGATCGGAGACAACTTCTTCTACAAGACAGCGGCAAACCTTGCAGCAAACCCCAAGATATCGATTCTCTGCTACGACACCGAGACAAAAAAGTCCTTCCAGATCAAAGGGAAGGCCACCGTCTACAAGGAAGGAAATTACTACGACGAGATGACCAAGTGGGTTCTGGCCGTCAACAACAAGCTTCCGGCCAAGGCCGCCGTGGTGGTGAAGATCGAGGAGATCTACAACGCCATGTGGGGTCCGACGGCGGGCAAGAAGGTAGTCTGATAGAAGATAGGCAGGCGGGCAGAGGAATCTGCCTCGAATATCTTTTTTGATGGCGCTGCCTCCTGATCGGAAGCGTCGAGCGGATATTTTTGAGCTGCAGGAAGTGGGTAGATTTATTGAGCATGGGGTTATTTCTGGACGATGAGCGGGATCAGATCTTGGAGCAGAGGGGATTATCGATATGCCAAGGGCGAGGAACTTGAGAGAGGCCTACAACAACCTGGTGGTGGAGCCGCTAAAAGATGAGGAGGAGTTCAGGGATTTTTACGTCGAGAGGCCGGATAAGGCGCCATCCCCCATAGAGGAGCTGAAGGACAGGATCGAGATCTCGGAGAGAAAGGAGAAGTACCTTTTCTTGGGGTTCAGGGGTTCGGGGAAGAGCACGGAGCTGAACCGGCTTTTGGAGATGATTGATTCCGACCGATTTCTCGTGGTCAGCTACTCGATACGCGACCAGCTGAACATGAGCGACTTCGACTTTCGAGACTTCTTCGTCTCGATGGCCCTGATGATTTACGACACTGCCCTAGCCGAAGGCGTGAAGCTCAATCGGGACATCGAAGAGGACTTCAAGGATTTCGTAAAGCGCATAACAAAAGTCGAAGAGGAAGAGATCACCAGGTCCAGGGCAGCGGGGATCTCTCTGTCTCTCGCCAAAGTCATACTGCTGAAGCTGGGAAGAGAGGCGAAGACCCGGGATATCGTCAGAAAAGAGCTGGAGATGCAGATCAGTGACCTCATCCAGAGGCTCAACTGGCTGATCGTCGACGTCGAGGAGAAGACCGAAAAGAGGGTCGTCGTGATCGTCGACGACTTGGACAAGCTCACTCGCGTGGAGCAGGCTGAGGAGTTCTTTTACAAGAACTACGAGCTTCTCGACCAGCCGAGCTGTTTTGTAGTTTACACCTTCCCGATTCCTCTCGCCTTCAACCCCTACTTCGAGAATGTCAGTTCTGCATTCGATGATGCCATAATCCTGCCACAGCTTCCGGTGATCAACATCGATGGAAGCAGAAACGAGACGAACATGAGCTTCTACAGGGAGGTCGTAAAAACGCGGATCGAGGAAGAACTGATCGAAGACGTCGTTCTGGATGAGGCGATCCTCTCCACCGGAAAGCTCTCGGAGTTCGTCTCGATCATGAGAGATGCCACGATAAAGGCTTACAGAAATAAGAGAGAGAAGATAGCGAAAGAGGACGTGGAGAGCGCCCTGGAGAAGCTTAGGCGGACTTACGACAGAACCCTCACCGAGGAGCACAAGCGGAGGGCTTTGGAGATCCACGAATCGAAAGAGGCCCGCGACCTGAACAAGGATGACGACGTAAGTCGTGAGTTGCTCTTCAGCCTCACGGCGGTCGAGTACGAGGACGAGAACGGAAGATGGTGCGACGTAGACCCGCTGCTTCTGCCTCTGGTGGAAAAATGGAAGAGACGAGAATAGAGGACGCGAGAGCTGAAGACCTGGAAGAGATCGATACGATAATCGCAGAGCTGGAGATCTCGAAGGGCAGGGGCAACCTGATACTTTGCGTCGTCAACGCCCCGGCCTACAGGGACGGGATCATTCGGGTTTTGAAAGACCGATTTTCGTCAAAAGTGATTCTTGTAAAAGAAGGCGGAGACGTAATCCAGAGCCTGAAGAGCGAGGATTTCGGCGGGGCAGAGGTGTTGATCTGGACGATGCCCGAAAAGCTCACCGAGGACCTCGCAGATGCGCTAAACAACTTCAGAGAGCTCTTTTACGACGCCGGGATTTCGAGCCTCGTCTTCCTGAGCCAAAGCTTTCTCGACGACGTGATTAGAAAAGCGCCTGATTTCTGGAGGTACAGAGGTAACTACTACGAGCTGAAGGGCCGAGACCGAGGCACAGCCTTCGAAGCGATCGATGCGCTGGCCACTTCTCTTCATTATCAGAACAAGGAGGATCTGCTGAGGCGGAAGCGAATAAACGAATACATCCTTGAAAAAGTAACAGACGAGAGAGAAATAGCCAAGATTCTGAATGAATTGGGACACATATCCTATAATCTTGGTGCGTATGATAATGCCTCAAAATATTTCAAACAAGAATTGTGTCTTAGCGAGAAGCTTGGAGATAAGGGTGGCGTGGCCAGGCCGTTGATTCTTCTGGGTTGGCTGGCTCTGGAAACAGGCGACATGGCGGAGGCTCACCGCCTCTTTGGCGAGGGCCTAAAATTATTTCAGGATATGAACTACAAAAGGGGTGTATCAAGCTCGCTTCACAATTTGGGCTCGCTGGCTCTGGCGATAGGCGACCTGGCGGAGGCTCGCCGCTTCTTTGGCGAGAGCCTAAAATTATTTCAGGATATGAACTACAAAAGGGGTGTATCAAGCTCGCTTCACAATTTGGGCTCGCTGGCTCTGGCGGCAGGCGATGTCGCCGATGCCCATCGCCTCTTCGGCGAGAGCCTGAAGATCGCTCAAGAGCTCGGCGACAAGAGCATCATCTCAAGGTCACTATTCCATTTGGGAATGCTGGCGCAAGATAGAGGTGAAATCTCCGAGGCCCGCCGCTTCTATGGCGAGAGCCTGAAGATCGCCCAAGAGCTCGGCGACAAGAGCATAGTCGCCATCACACTTGCCCAATTTGCACATTTGGAGGAAGGGGAAGGCTACTTGGAGAGGGCGCTCGACCTGATTCGCCAGGCTGAGGCGCTCTTCCTGGAGCTTGGCAGCCCCAGGGCCGAAGGGACGCGGATAGATCGAGTATGGCTGGAATATAAGATCGCGAATGAATAAAGCCACCATCATCTCATTAACTCTCAAATGGACTCGAACGTTCGATGCGAAAGAGAAGATTTGATACCTAGTCGTGCAGTCAGCTACTTGTCAGAAGAAAACGAAACTGCTCTCCGGAGGCCTGGCGCGGATGAATGATGAAACGATGATGAAAAGAAGGGTTGCGGAGATCTTCGGCCTCTCCGAAGACGAGTGCGACAAGGTGAACAGGGCCGTGATCGAGGAGATCCTGGCCGAGTCGAAAGACACACATGATCTCGTCAGGCGGGCCCTCGACAGGTTCGCAAAGACCGATGGGGAGAGGATGGCCTTTCTTGCGGGCCACATAACCGGCTGGGTTCTGATGAAGGCCGACATGGATATGGAGATCGACTCTTACTTCACCGATTCCCAGTCGAAGAGCCCGACGGGGCGGAACACGTAAACAAACTCCGTGCCTGCAAAAACAGAAGCCGTCCGACCAGACCCAGAGCCGGATGGCGGCGCGGAAGGCGGAAAGGGACGCAACGGGTGCGGAAAGGGGAAGGGTTTTTCACGGGGACGAAACTTGGGTGCTCTCACTTTGAGGACGAGATTTCGGACCGGCCTGAGCGGCGAAGATCTCTGGCGGCTTTGGCTGGATCAGTTCGACGACGAGCTGGAGGCTCTGACCGAGGCGATATGGGCCGCCAACAAGATGGTGAAGGAAGAGTCGCCCCAGACGAGGGACCGCTTCTACGCCCTCAAGGACGAGTTCATCTTCAGGTACGCGACAAGCGGCCGAAAGATCAGGGACGAGCCGCCGCCTCCCAGCTACCATGGGGTCCACGGCTCGGTTCGGACCCTCTACTGCTACAGGGTCCAGGTGGGCGAGAGGGTCTACAGGCTCCATAGCTACATCCAGCCCCTGGAGGTCGAGCCGGGCCTGGCCGAGGACGGGGAGGAGATGGGCGGCTCCTCGGTCGATGAGTGGTCGTGGCTTCCTTTATCTTACGGCGAATTTTACAAGATGCTATCCCGCTACGCCAAGGACCGGTGGGGCTTTTCGGCGGAACGGACGGTATGACCGGACCCACCGCGGCCGGACGAGACCCGACCGATTTTGACCCATCTCTTCAGTCGCAAGATCGCCGCTAAACCCAGAAAAGTTAAGTATATACCTTTTCGAGGCCGAACGAGTTCTGGGGGACCAACATAAAGTCAGGATGGAGGACGAGAGATGACCGACCTATTCGAAGCTTCGATGACCGCTGCCGAGAGGGTGGACGGATTTCTAAAGAGGAGCGGGCCGAAGGCGGCCTTCCTCGCGCTCCTGGCAGCAGTGCTGTTAATCTACGCCTTCGCGCCCGGGCCCTACGAGCCCGAGATGCCCTGCCCGACGGACAACACATCGAGCATCGGGCTTGCGCCTCCGCTCTGGTGGATCGGTGGGGCCCCTCGAACGCCCGTCCTCTCGTCGATGGGGCTTGACCCCAACTCCCGGATCAGGTACGATGTCCTGCTCGGCGTCTCCGATGAGGATATGCGGGTTGTGGGAACGACCAGCGGCGGCCGGGGAAAGGAGAACCTCCACCTCAACATAACGACTCCCCTAGAGCCAGGGACCGTCTACCGCTGGCAGGTTGTGGCCGAAAACGGTCTCAAAAAGAGGTCTGAGAGCGAGGTCTGGACCTTCAGTACGAGGGCGCTACCCGAGATCGAACGTTTCGAGGTCGACAGGTCGGTGGTGGACTTGGGCGAATCCGTGACCCTAAGCTGGTCTGTGATCAACGCGAGAGAGGCCGAGATCGGGCCGGGCGTGGGCGAGGTACCCCTCAAGGGCGAGGTCAGCCTTGCGCCCCAGGATAACGTCACCTTCACTCTGACCGTCCGCAACTTCGCTGGGATGGAGAGGGCCTCGGTCGATGTGGCGGTCTCCCAGCACCTAGTCATCGACTCGATGGCAGGTGGCTGGAGCACCCGCGAGGACGGCAAGGGCTCCCACGTCCAGGACATAAGGTCCGTTGCGGGCGTCGAAGAGAACGCCACCAGGATATCCTACGACTTAATTCTTGGAGGGTGGGTCGGCATCACCAAGACCCTCTCCCGCAGAGGCGGAAGCGGCAGCCTGAACCTCGCTGGAACTGACGGCCTCTCATTCTTCTGCAGAGGAAGCGAGTCCGCCAACGCTCTTGAGATCTGGTTGAGGGATGCGAACGGAACGATCTATGGCCGCTTCTGGGGGGGGGGCGCAATCTCTCAGGACTGGACCGGCCTGGAGGCGGGATACGAGGAGTTCGGCTGCATCGAGGTCGAGGGGACCGGGTGCAAAGATGCGACCCTCGACATCGGCAACGTCACGGCCGTCTACTTCATCGTCGCCGATCGCGAGAGCCAGGAGTTCGGAAGCTCGGGCTGGATCGCCATCGACGACCTAGAGGCCTTCCACCGACAGGATGGCGAAGCCGAGGGCTGAGGATGAAAGAAAAAGCCGATGAAGGGTCGATGAAAAGCTGGCTGAGCGTGCCGGAAACCTGGAAGAACGGGCCGGGATGGAGGGGATTCTCCACCAGAATCAGCCCACTCTTTTTCCCTTCGCCGATCCTTCGACCAGGGACTCTGCGTACTTGTAGTAGTTGCAGACCGGCTTTCCAAGGGGGACGATCCTGCCCCTGATCTTCCTACCATCCACCTCGATCTCGGCCACCGCTGGCGCGGAGAGTCGGGGCGCGATTGGGCTTCCGGGACAGATGAGAAGCCGGGGCCCGCGCTCCACGATGGGCTTGTGAATGTGACCGAAGACGAGGGCGTCCACCTCCATCTCCCTCGCGAGAAACTCAGGCCCCGCGAGGTCGGTGGAATAAGAGGCCCTGTGGACCAGGCCGATCCTCACGCCCTCGACCTCCACGATCCTCCTCTCGGGCAGGAGGGCCTTCACCTCCGGGAAGTCGGAGTTGCCGCATACAGCCTCGAAGGGTCCGAGATCGTTGAAGGTCTCGTAGACCTCAAGGCTCACGAAGTCCCCGGCGTGAAGGACGAGGTCGGCTCCTTTCGCGAGCTTGACGAGGCTCTTTGGAACCAGAGACCCCTCCTCAAGATGGGTGTCAGATAGGGCGACGATCCTTTTCATGCGTGAAGCCTTTTCATCCCCGCCTCTTCGATCCCCAGAAACTCGG
>CAZNGI010000001.1:13027-15426 GCA_964572505.1 uncultured Methanotrichaceae archaeon
CCTTTTCATGCGTGAAGCCTTTTCATCCCCGCCTCTTCGATCCCCAGAAACTCGGCTCCGACGGCTACGACGCTGTTGGTGAATATCGAGGCGTTGATCTCGAATATCGGGTACCTGTGCATGCTGTACTCCGAGACGAGCCAGCTTGTGGTCCTGCGGCTCCCGCATATCTGGTCCAGGTACTCCTCGGAGACCGGTATGAAGACTATGTCCTCTTCGCGGCCCTTCTGTGCCATCAGCTCCACCAGCTCCGACGAGACGTTTGTGGTTATCGGCATCACGTCAGCTCCCCTCTTAAAGGCGCTCCGGACCCCTTCGAGGCACTCATAGGTGTTCCCGCTCCCGGTTATGGGCACGTAAACGTCGCCGATCTGAAAGCTCGGGGTGTTGAAATCCCTCTCCCAGTAGCTGGTCTTGTTGAGGTGGGTGAACCTCATCTCGAAGGCTCTCGCCACAAGCCCCGACCTTCCCACGCCGCCTATGATGTACCTGCCGCTCCTGGGAAAGAGCCTCTCAAACCACCTTGCAAGCCCGTCCTCGTCCACCCGGGAGATCAGCTTGCACTGGCCTGCAAAGTCCTTTATGGTGGATAGGTAGCTCTCGCAGGCGTCGTTTCTGTCGCCCTCGATCCTGCTCTGAACCTCCTTGAAGACCGCGTTCAAGAAAGCGAGCACCTCCAATTCGAACTCCGTTCCCATCGGAGAGAGCTTTGAGGTCCTGGTCATGTCCTCGTCGTACTTCGTCTTCCCCTTTATCACCAGGACCGAGCCGTTCTCGTAGCTCTCCACCAGCCGGTGGGCCGTCCCCTCCGCGTTGGCGGTGATCAGCCTGATCTCCCCGCCCTGGTTTATTATGTCCTCGATGTACTTGTTCACCGCAGGGGTCTCGCCAGATCCCGAGACCGCGATCCCCAGGTTCTTCCTCGTATTTCGAAAGTGCTTCTGAACCGGATCCTCCATGGTGCAGGGGAAGGCGTTGAAGTGGTTGTAAAGGAGCTGGAGAAAGCTGTAGAGGGATAGGGCGCTCCTCCCGGCGGCCAGCCCGTAGACGAAGTTGTTCTCGTCTTTTGCGTTCAAAAACGACGCCAGCGAATCCGCAAAGGCGTTTACGCTCTCCAGGTCGAGCTTTCCCAGCTTCTCTATAAACGAGCACTGGAGGGCGGTAGCATCTTTGTAAGTGTCGATCAGACCTGCCATATAAGAGAAAAAGTCAGGCAGGGGGAAGATAAATAAGCCTTTGCCCTTTAGCTGATTATCTCCGAAAGTCTCCCCTGGTCCCTGGCGAGGCTGATCTCCTGGGCGATCCTTCTGCCGTTGGAGAGGTCCTTCTCGATCAGGTCCGAGTAGGGCGAGCCGCTGATGAAGACGTTGGTTCCGGCGACGATCCGCGCCGAGATCTCGAAGATCTTGAACTTCAGGTCGTCGGTGACGATCGTCTCGAGGCAGAAGGGGCCTATCATCCCTCCGAAGAGCTCCAAAGAGGCCTCGACGACCTTCTCCCCGAGCTCGAAGGCCTTCGGAAGGAGAGACTCCCTCAGGACGAGAGGAATGTTTCCTGTGACGACGAAGCTTGGGAATATCCCCGCCGCCTCCAGCTCGTCCATCGAGCCTATCCTGAAGATCTCGTCGGCGTTGCTCTCGACCCTCCGATCTATGCCCAGCATCTCCAGGGTCCCCTTGCTGAGGGTGTACCCATGGGACCGGATCGGCGAGTAGAAGTAATGTATGTAGTACCGGGTTCCCAGTATGAACTCCTGGATGGTGTGCCGCTGGGTGGAGTCGACCTTGCTCAGATATTCGCCCTTGCTCTTGGATATGAAAAAGCCCTTGCCGCCCTTTGCGCCGTGATACTTGACTATCACGGGCCGGTCGATCTCCTCGGGGGTCGCAAACCTCATGGGAAGGTCGATCCCGGCTTTTAGGAGCCATTCTCGCTCCATCTCCCGGTCGCTCTCCCAGGCGAGGGACCTCCTGTTCCCGAAGGTCGGAACCGGCATCTTCTCGAACTTCTCGGTGCCCAGGTACTCCACCAGCGAGCCGTGAGGTACTACTATCGCATTCTCCTCCACGAGCCGATCGCTCTCATCGAGAAGGGCCCCGTAGCCGTCCAGGCTCAGAAAGGAGTCGGGCTTTGCCAGCGGGAAGGCGTCGTAGAACTTGGGCGGTCGGCCCAGGCATATTCCCAGGGTCTTGAAACCCTCCTTGCGAGCCCCATGAAATATCTGGAGGCTGCTATGAGAACATACTGTGGCAATAGTTAACTCTTTTGGCTCATATCCTATCAAAATTTCTTGTATTTTGCTCTTATCTATCATATCGACAACCTTTGGAACGAAATGACATGAGCTACGGGTACATAAGGCCTTCGACAGGACCAAGATTGCTAAGCATCGAACGTTA
>CAZNGI010000001.1:15526-42727 GCA_964572505.1 uncultured Methanotrichaceae archaeon
GCTACGGGTACATAAGGCCTTCGACAGGACCAAGATTGCTAAGCATCGAACGTTAGGAATAGATCTGCCATCTTGATATCATAGGTACCACATGCGTTCCCAGAATAAGTTAAAATATCTTCGGGGAGACCCACTATCATGCACGCTTCTTTCAGGAGAGATACCACGGAGACCGAAATCGAAGTCTCCCTGGACCTCGAAGGGTCGGGAAGCTCCGAGGTGGAGACGGGAGTCCCTCTCCTCGATGAGATCCTCACGATCCTGGCCCAGGCATCGGGGTTCGATATCGAGGTCCGGGCCAGGGGAGACCTGCCTACGGGAGATCACCACACCGTCGAGGACGTCGCCATCGCCCTGGGATCGGTTCTCGCCAAGCTGGCCGAAGTTGGGATCGGAAGCTCAGTTGTGCCCTCCGGAGAGGCACTGGCCTTCGCAGCCGTCAGGTTCGGGGCTCCGGGATACAGGGACGACGTGAAGTTTCAGGGCACGTCTTTGGAGGGGATGCAGCTGGAGAACCTCGGGCACTTCATGAGGACTCTGGCCTACAAAGGCAGGTTCGCCCTTCATGTCGGTGCCTCGGGAGGCGACGACTGGCAGAAGGTCGAGGCTCTGTCTCTCTCCCTGGGCCGGGCCCTGAGGAGGGCGGTTTGGGACGGAGGGATAGATCAAAAACAAAGCTCGGCTTGATCTTCGCTTCGCCGTATCTACGAAAGATTCAGCTCCTCGAAGACGCCGCGCGACCATCTGAAAAGGGTAAATAAGAATCAGCTGCCGAGATGATTCTTGATGCAGATAAATGTGAACGACTGGAAGCGATTTAGGATGAGCTGGAGCCGCTCTGGGTGGGTTCGATGAATATCTCTGAGGTCGCGATCGCGTTGCCACCTCTCGCGGTGTTTATGGATATGACGATTATATTCCTCACATCGATATCCATGTAGTTCACGTCGGTCGGGACCGACTGAAACTGACCTTGGCTGGTGACGGAATTTCGTCTCTCGGTGTTGATCGCCACAACACCCTGGAAGGTCTCTTCATCTTCAGAATCTTCAAAGAAGGAGAAACCGGTAAGATCCGAGAGGGAAGAATCAAACGTGGTGCTTTTGGTCAAATCGTCCGAACTGAGAATGCCAAGCTTGATTGATGAACCGGGCTTGGCGAAGTCCTCATGATAATCCCTGACCTGGTCGAGGGACTCTGGGTAGCTGTGCTCCGCTACTTGGGGGAGCTTTCCCGCCCAAGCGACAGTGCAAGCCGAGCCAAAAATGAGGAGTGTGCTCATCAGCGCGAGGCCGATGAGCCGCCAATTGTTCTCCATCGTATCTCAAACGTTCTGCAATGCAGCCAGATCTACCAGATCCACGTCGTCGGTCTTCTGCGTCGACTTCACGGTTATGCTGTTCCTTGAAACCGAACCTGGACCGAAAGCTGCCGCCAACTGGTTGCCAGAGTCTATCCTCTCGACGTTTATGACCTTGTTGTCGAATGCCATTAGCCTAGCCATCTCTACCGCGGCGGTTGCAGTATTGTTACCCCATTGGTATTGCATTCCAGACTCCTGGTCCTTCTCAACGGTCAAATCGTTGGCAGCATCGCCACCAAATGCACTCGTAGCAAACTGTGTCCCCGAAGTAACCGAATCGAAATTCGAGTTGTCGGGCCAGGTGCCAAAGGTCAAGTCTGGCATTTCGAAGTCGGGCCCATTGACCTGTGCCATTGCTGGAACGGCAAACATTGCCACAACCAGCACTAATAGCGCTGCAAATTTCTTTATACTCTCACCCCTTCATTGCGTGATAACACATCTTAGACGATGATCATATTTGTATTTTTTGGTATACGTACTCGGATTGTATATCTGGCACTCCAAACTCCGTTTCTAGTATTCAATGCAACATTCGTTCGCTGAGCAGGCCATTCCAAAATCAATTTGTTGGCACTTCGCCATTTCATGTTGGTAACTTCAAGAGTAACTATTCAGCACCCAACAACCAGCATCGGCAAACTCAATTGATGAGATGTCGCGTGGCCAGTTCCAGAGAGCTAACTTCAAGTAACTTCGTCAATAGATATCGTTTTCCATTCTAGCGCAAATTGTTTGTCGGCATGCCTTCATAACCAAAATCAGCATCATGCGGGCGATTCGGGATAGCTGAATAGTTACCTTCAAGATAGAGATAGAAAGACTAAATCATGCAAATACCTGCCGTCGGTCCGACCTTATAGTGGATGGTTGCTGGCTAGACTGTTATAGCCTCCAGTAAGGTGGTATGCCCTGGCCCATCAAAACCTGTAAATAATCTCCCCGATGATGGGTGAGAAAAAGGATGGAGGGGTATCACTGAGGTTGGATCGAGGAGGTGTGGGGGAGTTTGCGTCCGTTTTCGCCGTATTTCTTCTCGGTCTCCTTGTTAGGATGACTCCATTGAGGGGCGCCATCATCGATGGGGATATTTTCTTCTACGGCTCAGACTCCTTCTACCACATGCGGAGGGTCCTCTACACCGTCGACCACTTTCCCCACACCCTCTGGTTCGACTCATATTTGAATTACCCCGAAGGCCTGGAGCTGATGTGGCCGCCGCTCTTCGATCAGCTTATCGCGGGGACCGCCATTCTCTTCGGGGCCGAATCCCAGAGAGAGATTGAGATCGTCGGAGCGGTCGTTCCACCGATCCTCGGGTCCCTGACCATCATCGCCCTCTACTTTTTGGCCCGGGAGCTTTTTGGACGCCGGGTGGGTCTCCTCTCGGCCCTATTTCTGGCTTTCAACCCCCAACACGGGAGCGCCACCATCTTCGCCCGGCCGGATCACCACGTCCTTGAGACCTTCCTTCTGGTGAACGTCCTCCTCTTTCTCGTCTTGGCTCTAACCAGGAGCGAGAGGAATCTCTGGTTTGCGGCCATCGCCGGTGTTTTGATGGCAGCCATCGCGTATACCTGGTTTGGAGCCGCCGCCTATTTTTCGATATTTCTGGTCTACCTCCTGGCCCAGACCACCATCGATCTGGGGAGGGGGGAATCGTCGAGAGATCCGACCGAACTCTTCTTCGTCGTCTTTGGAGTTGCATTGATCCTGATCTTCCCCTTCTGGAAGGAGCCGTGGATGATGCCCTCCTTCCTCGCTATTGCGGGAATCCTCCTGGCGGTATTTGCCCTCAGGATAATTTCAGATTTTTTCCTGAGAGAAGATCTGCATTGGACCATTTTTCTTGTCGTCGTCGCGACCCTCGGATATCTTCTCGTCATATCAGTGTACGCCCTCGATCGGTTCGAAGGAAGCTACCACCTCCTCCTGTCGGGTCTGGGCTACTTCTTCGGGAGTCCCCTCTCTCAGAAGGTTTCAGAGGCGGTCCCTCTTTACTTCGCCGTGAGACCCGTTTCAGTTCTTGGGTTCAATTTGACGATCGCGGTGATGGGTTTCGCATACTTGTGGCGTTCAGACATCGATCGGCCTCAACTGCTATTCCTCGTCTCGGCAGTCTCCCTCCTCTTCATTTCTTTTTTTCAGAACAGATTTCTGTACGTCTTCTCCGCATGCATGTCGATTCTTATGGCCTTATTCTTCTTCCGAGCTTCGGAAATGTTGAAAAGTTCGGAATGGTCCCGGAAAAATAACGCTGTATCTAAGTTCATGCCCTTGGCTCTGCTGGTCCTCATCATACTCCCCTCAGCGGCGAACGTGACGGATGCCTTCGCGGCCAGTCCAACAATCGTCAAATACAACTGGATCCGACCTCTTTTCTGGCTGGAGGAGAATACGCCAGCGACTTCCGGCTTCGAAAACCCCAGCCAAATTCCCGATTATGGCGTTCTATCGTGGTGGGATCGGGGCAACTGGATCCTCTACATATCCAGAAGGCCTGTGGTGGCAAACGGCTTTCAGGCCGGGGCCGAGGATGCGGCACGGTTCTTCCTATCCGGCGACGAGAAAGAAGCCCTCAGGATCATGGATGACAGAAGGTCGCGGTACGTCGTTACAGACTCGAGGATGCTGGGGCCGGGCCTAACGGCGATGGCTTTATGGACGGACGAAAAGCCAGCCGATTACGTCAGTACGACCAACGACTCCTACGACCACACCGAAAAGTTTCTGAGAACCGCCCTTGCCCGCTGTCACCTCTTCGACTGCCAGGGCATGAGCCATCTGAGGCTGATCTACGAGTCTCTACCGGAGGGATCGGACCTTTCAGCAAATCAGGTCAAGATATTCGAGCGGGTTTCAGGCGCGAGGATCGCTGGGACCGCTGCGACGGAGGAGCCCGTTGTCGCGGCCCTCGACGTGACGACGAACCAGGGTAGGTGCTTTCAGTACACCAAGATCGCGGCGGCCCGAGATGGGCGCTACGAGATGACGGTCCCCTACTCGACGGATGGGGGGTGCCAAGTTCGTGCTATCGGACCCTACACGTTATCTTCCGGCGGCAAAGTCCTGCTTGTTGATGTCGGCGAAGAGGACGTTCTCCTGGGAAGAGTGGTCAAGGTTGACTTTTGATAAATCGATCTTACGGGTCTTAATGCAATTCATCGAATAGGCACTTTAAACTGGTAGCATCGAATTGATCAGAACGCCAGTTTCAATTCGAGCTCGAAAAATCGCAAAAATAGAAATCTCCGCCTTCATGTAGGCGGATCTATGAGTTTTGGGGGGCGAAGATGAGATATATAGACGCTTCACCTCACGCTCGCTGCGCCGGCTTCCAAGATATCGAGGTTCAGGGGTATCAGCTTCGGCTTCTTGGCGAAGGTCCTCTCAAGAGCCCTGCCGAAGGCTTCGCTGGGAAGTCCCAAATTGCCCGCCTCCATCAGCGCTCCGAACATCGCTGTGTTCGCGGCCTGTTCAACACCTTTGCCCAACGCAATATCGGTTGCCGGGACCGGGACGGCCCTGATGCCCTCGGGCGGCTTGAAGGCTCCGGCCAGGGCGTCGTAGAGGATCAGGCCGCCCTTTCTGACGTCGGAGGCGAACTTCTCGAGAGATGGCCGGTTGAAGGCGACGAGAACGTCAGGACTATCGACCACTGGAGAGCCGATCTTCTCTCCGGAGATCACAACGGAGCAGTTCGAGGTCCCGCCCCTCTGCTCCGGACCGTAGTCAGGATACCAGGATACGAAACGTCCAGATCGATAAGCTGCCTGGGCTAGGGCGAGCCCCATGCTGAGAACGCCCTGTCCGCCGAATCCCGCGATCTTGACCCCCTTGATCTTGAAGTCGGGGTCTTGCAAGACGTCGATCGACTCCTCCCCGGCGATGCCGAAGATCCTGTCGAGGGAGGCTTTCGAGAAGTCGCTCCCCGTCCTTTCGATCGGTTCTGCCTCGACGGATCGATCCCTGAACCTCTTCAGGGGAAACTCCCGCTCCATCTCCTCGTTAATGAACCTCTCGATACCCTTTGCGTCCATTCTGAGTATGGTGGGGCAGGGAGAGAGGAACTCGACGAAGGCGTAGCCCTTCTTGTCCCTCTGGATCTCAAGAGCCCTCCTCACTGCGCGACGTGCCTTTCTGATGTGATTTATGTTCGAGAGGGAGACCCGCTCGATGTAGACGGGAGCCTTCAGGGTGTCGAGAAGCTCGCAGATGTGTATCGGGTAGCCGGAGTCCTTTGGGTCTCTCCCGGTCGGGGTCGTCGCTGTCACCTCACCCACCAGGGTCGTGGGAGCCATCTGGCCTCCGGTCATGCCGTATACTGTGTTGTTCACGAAGAAGACCGCCATCTTCTCGCCTCGGTTCGCTGCCTGGACAGTCTCGTTCAGGCCGATGGAGGCGAGGTCGCCATCTCCCTGGTAGGAGATGAGGACGGCGTCGTCCTCGGCGCGAGATATCCCGGTGGCGATGGCCGGAGCCCTCCCGTGGGCCGTCTGGACGTGGCCGCAGTCGATGTAGTAGTAGGCGAAGACCGAGCATCCCACCGGACTCATCAAGACGCACCGGTCCTGTATGTCGAGATCGGTCATCGTGTCTGCTATGATCTTGTGCAAGATCCCGTGGCCGCATCCAGGACAGTAATGGGTGGCCGTGGGTGCGAGGCCACCTTTCCTCTCAAAGACGCTGTAAAATCCCGCAGGTCCGATGACCTTTTCCTTTGCAGCCATTCTAGGCCACCTCCCTTATCTCGTCAAGTATCTGGTCGCGTTCGATCAGGTTTCCCCCATACCGTGAGACGAGGGCGACTTCTTTGCATTCCGTCGCGAGCCTTATGTCGTCTCTCATCTGACCGTTGCTCATCTCGACGGAGATGAAGCTGCATCCCCTCACCGCCAGGGCCTTCAGCTCCTCCGAGGGGAAGGGGAAGAGGGATATCGGCCTGAAGAGGCCCGCCTTGATACCCTCCCCTCTGGCGGCATCAACTGCAGAACTTGCGATCCTGCTGCTGATCCCGTAGGAGACGAGGATCACCTCGGCGTCCTCGGTCCTGTACACCTCGTATTCGACCTCCGTCTCCAATACCCGATCATATTTCGCCTGGAGCTTGAAGTTGTGCTGCTCCAGCTCGTTGAAGTCGAGGTCGATGGAGGTGACCAGGTTCCCCCGGGTTTCCCTGTTTCCGCAGACGGCCCAGGATGAATCGATCACCGGCTCGATCGCCCTTTCCGGAAAGTTCAAGGGCTCCACCATGTGGCCGAGGACTCCGTCGGCCAGGATCATGGCCGGGTTTCTGTACTTGAAGGCGAGGTCGAAGGCCTTGATGGTGAAGTCGCACATCTCCTGGACGGAGTTTGGGGCCAGGACTATGGTCTTGTAGCTTCCGTGCCCCCCTCCCTTAACTGCCTGGTTGTAGTCGGACTGCTCCGGCCCTATGTTTCCTAGGCCCGGTCCGGCCCTGGCTATGTCCACGATGACGCAGGGAAGCTCCGCTCCTGCGATGTAGGATATCCCCTCCTGCTTAAGGCTCATGCCGGGACCCGAGGAGGCTGCCAAAACCCGGTGGCCTGCGGCCGCAGCCCCGTAAACCATGTTTATTGCGGCCTCCTCCGACTCCGCCTGGACGAACTTTCTTCCGACCATCGGGAAGCGCTTCGAGGCTTCTTGGAGTATCTCGCTGGCGGGGGTTATGGGGTAACCGAAGAAACAGTCACATCCGGCGTACATCGCCCCGACGATCACGGCGCTGTTTCCATCAACTAGCTGGGAAGGCATCTTTCATTCCTCCTCGAACTTCTCCTTTGACGGTATGTGGACTTCGATCGCAAAGGGCTCGGGACAGGTGTAATAACAGTTTCCGCAACCGATGCAGCCCTCCCCCGAATAAACCGCGAAGTGGTAGCCTCGGGCGTTCAGCTCTTCCCCAAGCTTCAGGACGTTGGCAGGACAGGCGATGATGCACCTCTCGCAGGCCTTGCACTCGAGGGCGTTTATGACCGGATAGGGTTTGTCCTTCTCCCTGATCTCGACCCTTCTTATCTTTCCGCCGATCGTCTTTGGAAGCTCGTCTGCGAACTCGACGATCCTCGGATACTTGTAGGGGGCGGTGATCTCTTTCACGTGGCTTTGAAGCTCCAGCTTCAGCTCTTCTGATGGCGCGTATCCCTTCGTCAAAACCACTGTCGCCTTCACCACCTGGCCCCTCAGGGGGTCTGGAACCCCGGTGATGGCGCACTCCAGGACGGCGGGATGGGTGAGAAGGGCGCTCTCCACCTCGAAGGGTCCCACCCTGTACCCGGAGCTCTTTATGATGTCGTCGGCTCTGCCGACGAACCAGAAGTAGCCGTCCTCATCGACCCAGGCCGTATCCCCAGTGTGATAGTAGTCGTCGTGCCAGGTGTTTCTCATATTCTCAGGGTCGAGGTGGTAGTCGACGAAGAGGCCGATGGGCCTGCCTTTGTCGGTCCTGATCACGATCTCCCCCTCCTCGCCGACATCGCAGACCTTGTCGTTCTTGTCCACCAGGACCATCTCGTACCCTGGCGAGGGCTTGCCCATCGATCCGGGCTTGGGGTCCATCCAGGGGTAGTTGGCGATGGCGACGACCGTCTCGGTCTGGCCGAAACCCTCCATCAGCCGCAGGCCTGTCGCCTCCAGGAACCTGTTGTATATCGTGGGGTTCGGAGGCTCGCCGGCCGTGACGGCATACTTGAGGGTCGAGAAGTCGTAGCTGGACATATCCTCCTTTATCATGAACCTGTAGATGGTGGGAGGAGCGCAGAAGGTGGTGACGCCGTACTTTGATGCCATCTCCATCATCCGTCCGGCATCGAACCGGTCGTAATCGTAGACGAAGACCGCCGAGCCCGCGATCCACTGGCCGTAGAGCTTTCCCCAGACGGCCTTTCCCCAGCCGGTGTCGGCGACGGTGTGGTGGAGGCCGTCGTCCTCGACGTTCTGCCAGTACTTCGCGGTCAGGATGTGGCCGAGGGCGTAGGTCTGGTCGTGGTTCACCATCTTGGGGTTTCCCGTCGTCCCGGAGGTGAAGTAGGCGAGGAGGACGTCCGAGTTCTTCGTTGCTTCGGTACCAGTGGCCCTCTCGAAGTTTGGCGATGCCGCTTCAAGCTCCGCTCTGAAGTTGAGCCACCCATCCCTCTCCTCGTCCCCTACAAAGGCCTTCACCAGAGGTATCTCGCCGAGCTCCAGATGTGCCCCGTCCACCTCGGCTGGGACGCCCTCGTCCTCGATGCAGACGATCATCTTGAGGTCGGTCCTGCTTGTCCTGTAGATGATGTCCTTTTTCTTGAGCATGTGAGTTGCTGGGATGGCCACAGCCCCGATCTTGTTCAGGCCGGTCATGCACGTCCAGAACTCGTAGCGGCTCTTGAGAGAGAGCATCACCGCATCGCCCTTCTTGATGCCGTAATTCCTGAAGAAATTTGCCGCCTTGTCGCTGAGAAGCTTCATCTCCCCGAAGGTTATGATCTTCTCCTCGCCGAAGTCGTCGCACCAGACTAGAGCGAGTTTATCGGGGTCGTCTTTCGCGTAGACGTCCACCACGTCGAAGGCGAAGTTGAAGTTCTCGGGCACTATTATCTTGAAGTTTTCTTTAAAATCCTCGTAAGACTCGAAATCTGTCCTTGAGACGAACCTACCCAGTAAAGACGACATTTTTCGATCCTCTTTCTGCTGTTACATCACAACGACAAGCATCTTAGCGGGCTTGTCGTTTTTGGCCTCCATCGCATGTTTGTAGGACGAATCGAAGAATATCGAGTCGCCCTCATTCAAAGTGATCTCGTGATCGTGAATGTAGAACTTGAGGGCCCCCTCAAGCACGTAATCGAACTCCTGGCCCGGATGGCTGTAGGCCGATGGCTTCTCCTTCCTGGGCTCGATGGTGACGGTGAAGGGCTCTGCTTTCTTGTGGAGGAACTTTCCCGCCAGGTTCTGGTACCTGTACTGTCTCCTCCGCTCCACCTCGACCCCTTCGCCCTTCCTGGTCACCGTGAATATCCGCATCCTCGGCTCTTCGCCGGTGAGCAGCAGGTTCATGTCGACGTCGAGCCTCTGCCCGATCTCAAAGAGCTTGCTCGCCGGAATGTCCGTCTTCCCCTCCTCGTAGCAGCTGTAAGTCTCCAGGGGCACCTTCAGATATTCCGCCATCTCCTCTGCCGTCACCTTGGACAGCTCCCGCAGCTCGCGAACCCGGGATGCGATCTCCTCAATGGTCTCCGCCATGCCGATTCACCACCAGAACCACGATATACCTATGATATATAGCCTCTACCACTCGGCAGGGGCGGGATCTCTGATATTAAGGCGGCGATAAAAATTGATCCGGGGATCGGCGTCCTTTTGAGAGGGGGCGAGTGCCCAACCTCAACCTATTAATAAACCCCTGCCCCTGATTATACCAAGATGGAACCTTTCACGTATCTGGAACATACCGCCGACGTGAAGTTTCGAGCCCATGGCCGAAGCCTGGAGGAGACCTTCGAGAACGCAGGCCTTGCGACGTTCAACGCCATGATAGATTCATCCACCGTGAGGGCCGAGGAGACCTGGTCCATCGAACTTGAGTCAGAGAGCCTGGAGAGTCTCCTCTACGAGTGGCTCTCGGAGCTTCTCTACCTCTTCGAGGTGGAGCTTGCAGTCTTCTCGAAGTTCGAGGTGACGCTTGCAGAGAAGGGAGAGGGCTGGAGGCTGAATGGCCAAATCGGCGGGGAGAGGGTGGACCCCGAAAGGCACTTCTTCGAGACGGAGGTGAAGGCGGTCACCCTCCACCAGTTCGAGATCAAGAAAGAAGAAGGAGAGGAAGGAGGAGAAGAGATCTGGACCGCCCAGGTGGTTCTGGACGTTTGAGGTGATCCCATGCTGAACAAGGTAGATGATTACATCTTTGAGGTGCCGATAGGCCACCAGAAGGGGATGCGCGTCCCGGGAAGGATCTTCATCTCCGAGAAGCTCATGGAGCAGGTCGAGGCCGGGACGATCGACCAGGTGGCGAACGTCGCCACCCTCCCGGGCATAGTGAATTACTCGATGGCGATGCCCGACGCCCATCTCGGCTACGGATTTCCGATCGGAGGGGTTGCAGCCTTTCGGGAGGACGGGGGCGTCATAAGCCCCGGTGGCGTCGGGTTCGACATAAACTGCGGCGTGCGGATGCTCAGGACCGACCTTCGGGCGAAAGATGTCGTGCCGATGATATCAAACCTCGTCGAGGACCTATTCCACGACGTACCCTCCGGCGTCGGGGCGAAGGGGAGGCTCAGGGTCTCAGAGCACGAGCTCGACCAGGTTTTCACCAGGGGGGCAGCCTGGGCTGTGGAGGCGGGCTTCGGCGTCGAGGGGGATCTGGAGCACTGCGAGGAGAACGGCCAGCTTGAGGGCGCAAACCCGGACCATGTGAGCCTCAAGGCGAAAAAGAGGGGCAGACCTCAGCTCGGCACCCTCGGAAGCGGAAACCACTTCCTGGAGATCCAGAGGGTCGACAAGATCTTCGATGAGGATCTCGCAAAGAGGTTCGGCCTCTTCGAGGGCCAGGTCACCGTCATGATCCACTGTGGATCGAGGGGGGCTGGCCACCAGATCTGTACCGACCACCTGCAGGTTCTGAACAAGGCGGTCAGAAAGTATGGGATAGAGCTTCCCGACAAGCAGCTCGCCTGCGCGCCTTTGGGCACACCCGAGGCCGAAAATTACTTCGGGGCGATGGCGGCGGCCGCCAACTACGCCTGGGCCAACCGCCAGATCATCTCCGCCTGGACGAGGGAGGTCTTCGAGAGGTACTTCACCGACGCGAAACTGGACCTCGTCTACGACGTCGCCCACAACGTCGCAAAGGTAGAGGAGCACCTCGTCGACGGGTCAAAGGAGAGGCTCTACGTCCACAGGAAGGGGGCGACCAGAGCATTCGGTCCCGGAAGGCCCGAGATCCCGAATGCATACAGGGATGTGGGCCAGCCCGTCCTCATACCCGGCAGCATGGGCACCCCCTCTTACGTCCTCTGCGGGAGCGAGGGGGCGATGAGGCTCACCTTCGGGAGCGCCTGCCACGGGGCGGGAAGGATCATGAGCAGGACCCAGGCGAAGAAGACCTACGCCGGGACCGAGGTGAAGGACGCTCTGACCAGGCGCGGGATCAAGGTGATGGCGACCCATCCGAAGATGCTGGCCGAGGAGGCTCCCGAGGTCTACAAGCCGAGCGACGAAGTCGTCGACGTCGTCCACAACCTGGACATAGCGAGAAAGGTGGCGAGGGTCGTTCCCCTGGGAGTCTCCAAGGGATGAAGCTGAGGGTGGTCCTGGTGGAGCCGATCTACGAGGGAAACGTCGGCTCCATAGCGAGGTCCATGAAGAACTTCGGCTTCTCCAATCTCGTCCTGGTCCGCCCCTGCGATATCGAGGACTTCGGCCTCGCCATGGCATCTCATGCGAGAGATCTGATCGAGAGGGCGAGGGTCGTCGAAAGCCTCGAAAAGGCAACGGAGGGCGCAAACCTGGTCGTTGGAAGCTCCGGCGTCAATGTCCTGAACACCGACCGTCCCCTCCGGGTTCCAAGCCTCAGTCCCCGAGAACTGGCCGAGAGGCTTCAGGGGACGATGGGCGAGGTGGCGCTACTTTTTGGAAGAGAGGATAACGGCCTGTCCCGGGAGGAGCTGAAGGCCTGCGACGTCATCGTATCGATACCCACGAGCCAGGAATATCCGATAACGAACGTCTCCCACGCCGCCACCGTCCTATTTTACGAGCTTTGCCAGGTGGAGGCAGGAGAGGTCAAGCTCGCTGGCCAGGAAGACCTCGCCCGGCTATACGAACACTTCAGGTTCGCCCTGGTCGAGTCGGAGTACCACCAGCACAAGCTCGATAAGACGATGCTGATGTTGAAGAGGATCTTCGGCAGGGCGAGGCTCACCGACAGGGAGGTTCAGACCCTTCATGGGATCATCCGGAACCTCCGATGGGGCGCGGAGAATCGAGGCGGCGAGTTCGGGGAAGTAATTGAGGGCGAAGGGCTGCCGGAAGAAAAAAGAGGGCCGGAGGGTTTTTGAAGTGGCTGGAAGCATCCGGCAGCCCTAGATTCGAGTCCCGGGATTCGGGGGTTTTTGTCCCCAATTTGGAGTTTTCATCAGACATTGACTACGTATGTTCCAGCGATCTTGTCGTGCCACCCCTGATTCTTCTTGTCGATCAAAATCCAGACGTACCCAAAGAGGATCACCATGGCAGAGATGATCATCCCGATCCATCTAAGGAAGCCCTTGCCGTATCCGATGGGGTAGGTCCCGTCTGTTCCGATCAGCTTTATCTTCATCGCCATCATGCCCGGGGTCTGGCCGTTCCCGAAGAAGTAGGTGTAGTAGGCCACCGAGACCAGCCCGCCCAAAAAGAGGATTATGCTCCCAACCGTCCCTCCGACGCCCGCTGAGGCGTAGTTGAGGACCCCGCCGATCACGCCGAGGATGATGACGTCAATCAGGTAAGATATCAGCCTCGGTCCTACGCCCGCAAGATCCAGGACCATCTCCTCCTTCTCCACGATTATTTCTGTTTCCATCTTTCGATACCTCTAAGACAGTTCTATGATACTTTATTACACACAACTTATATAAATAATTTTTCTTATTTTTGCGGGCGTGACGATGAAGGCGGCGGATTTCATACTATAACTCAATATGATCAAAAATACGGTCATGAAAGTCTCCGATCGTCAAAGGCTCTGATTCGGTTTCATATAGAAATGAAGAGATGAAGATCTCCGGAGGTGGGCATCTTCAGGCTGCCCTCGGCGAATGAAGCCGGTACCAGGAGATCTCCTGGACATTTCCGGGATCTTTCCGGTCACGCATTGACGACGTAAGTTCCGGCGATCTTGTCGTGCCACCCCTGATTCTTCTTGTCGATCAGGATCCAGATGTAGCCCAGGAGGAACACCATCCCCGATATCTCCATCCCGACCCACCTGAAAAAGCCCTTTTTGTAGCCGACCGGATGAATTCCGTCCGCTCGGATCAGCTTTATCTCCACCAGCTTCATCCCAGGGGTCTGGCCCTTCCCGAAGAAGTAGGTGTAGTATCCTATCGCGATCGCCGCCATCAGAACGTAAGCCGCGGAAAAGGTCGTCGAGAAGTCGCCGCCGCGCATCGCCACCTCTTCGATCCGGACTCCGAAAAGAAACATCAGGGCGATGTAGATGACGCTCAAGACCACTCCGTCCATCAGGTAAGACGCCAGCCTCTGCCCGACGCCGGCCAGGTCCAGATCCATTTCTCCCGCTTGGGAAACTGCCTCATCCATTTTTCAAACCACCAGCAAAAGATCTTTGCGAGCAAAGTGTATCACGCCGGTATAAATATTTATCATATTGTGAATTTTAATTTGGAAATCGCCGAGCAACACCCTCAGAACTGCCATCTGAATGCTGAAAAGAGAAAAGATATCGTCCCAACGTGGATCGGGAGAAAGGGAATGAGCAGGAGGAAAAAGGGCGGCAAAGGGGCTCCGAGAGGTCAGACCTCCCAGGCCGCGATCACCTTCTCGATGTTCACGTAGTCTCTTCTTCCCTCGTTCTCCAGGACCAGCACGCCGTCGGCGGAGCCCACCACTTTGCCGCGAAGGCGCTGGCTTCCGTTCCCGCCGAAGTAGACCTCGATCTCCTTGCTGTATAGATGCTCGGATATGAATTTGTCCATCACGAATCCTCACCTCAAAGAAGCTCTTTAACAATAATAAGGCTTTAAACTAGATATAACTTGTGGTTAAGCCATAAATCCGGGCTAAAATCAGAAAAAACAGACCAAAATTTAAATCAACTTGATTAAATGATTTTAAGTCGGATCAACCAGGGTTGATGATCTGAAAATGTTTCCTCAAGTCAAATCGACTTTAAATGGCAGGAACGAAGGCGAAAAAAGAGGAGATGCCCGACCTCCGGGCCTCTCATCTCCGTCGCGAATTTTTCCGTTAACCAGGAGCCACCAGAGATCCGTATCGAGGCTGGCCCAAAGGTGCCATCGAGAGACAGAACCGATAGCCCTTTACACCTCGATCAAATTATCCATGACCTTTGAACATTCAAATTTCAGAAAGAAAAAGGGATTTCCATCAAACCAAAGGTAGGACCTACAAGCAGAGATGAGCAGAAAACTATTTCGTGTTCGAATTTCATGTGGAGAGATGCCTTACTATCAAGAACTCGAATCGAAAAGAGATGGTAAAAATGGACTTTATCGACAAGATCCGCGAATTGTCAGCCCGCATTCCAAAGCAGATAGAATATATCCAGACCGAAGAAGCCACAAAGAACGCACTGGTCATGCCTTTTATCGACGCTCTCGGCTACAATATATTCGACCCAACCGAAGTCATACCCGAATTCACCGCAGATGTAGGGACTAAAAAGGGTGAGAAAGTCGATTACGCCATTTTAATGGATGGAAAACCGATAATACTCTTCGAATGCAAATCCTGTGGCAGTGAACTGGATAATGGGCATGCATCGCAGCTTTATCGCTATTTTTCCGTTACAGAGGCTCGATTCGGAGTTTTGACCAACGGGATAACCTATCAATTCTATTCTGATTTGGATGAGCAGAATAGGATGGATTCAAAGCCGTTTTTTGAGTTTAACATGCTCGAAATCAAAGAATCGTTCGTTGAAGAGCTTAAAAAGTTCACAAAATCCACCTTTGATCTGGATAACATCCTCACGACCGCGAGCGAACTCAAGTACACCAGAGAAATTGAGCGGATAATAGCCGAACAAATGAACAACCCAGCAGACGAATTCGTGAAATTCTTTGCATCGCAGGTTTATCACGGCAGAATGACTCAGCCCGTGAGAGAACAGTTCGCTCAGATCACAAAACAGGCACTAAAACAGTTTATCAACGACCGAATCAGCGAAAGATTGAAATCCGCCCTGGAATCGACGGATACCCCGAAAAAAGATGTACAAATTGAAGAAAATGGGACGCAAAATCTGGATGAAGCCGAAGGTGAACGAAAGAGCAGGATCGACACCACGGAGCAGGAGATGGAAGGATATTACATCGTCAAATCCATTCTTCGAGAGGTGCTAGATCCAAAACGGGTGGCAGTTCGGGATACCAAGAGCTACTGCGGAATTCTTCTCGACGACAACAACCGCAAACCCATCTGTCGCCTCCGGTTCAACACGTCACAGATGTATCTTGGACTCATAAATGAGCAGAAACAGGAAGAAACCGTTCCAATTGGCGACGTCAACGAGATCTACAATTATGCGGACCGGCTGAAAGCGGCGGTTGGTTATTATGATGGTCAAGAGGCAAAGGATTAAGACCGATATCAGGACAGGTTTTAATTGCCTGTAACAACCCCCTACAAATAAAATGAGAGATGCCCGGAGGCTGGGCATCTATCTCCGTTGCGATTTTTTCTGTTAACTTGGAGCTGCGAGAGATCCGTACCGCGGCTGGCCCGAAGGCCTCATCCAGACGCGGATCTGATAATTCTCCGGTCCTTCTCCTTCCTTTCCGATGGCCTTGAGGGTCCAGGTTTCGGGCAGGGGCGCAACGACTGTCAGTATGCCGGAGGAGGACCGATCGACCTCGATCCCGCTGGGGTTGAGAAGGCGGAGCTCCAGGTCGCCGCCATGGCGGACGGCGTATATGAAGAGCATATCGACGTCCTCGGGAACAAATATCGGATGGTCTATCACATCTCCCCTGGAGATCTCACCCTCCATCAGGAGGGTCGAGGTCGTGGGCGGGAGGCTGACGGGCGCAAGGGTCACCTGGGTCAGGTAGAGGCCGCTTTCTTTCAGTCCTGGACCGAGAACCCCCAGGGTCCAGTCCCCGGCCATGGGCCTATCGACCGTCTTCGATCGGACCTGGTCAGAATTGGGCGAGGTGGCAGACCAGATCTGCTTCATCTCGGGGCTGAAGAGGACGACTTTCAGATCGTCGTCGCTGAGGGATCTGAAGTCCGGGGTCAGATGGGAGCTGTCTTCGGGGACATTGAGGGCGTACTCCCTCCCAGCGTCCTCATCGCCGACATAGCCGATGAGGAGGTCGCTTGTGACCTCGGAGCCGCTCGAGATGGGGAGGGGGCCATCGAGGATTTCGACCCAGCCGGAGTATCTGCCGCTCGACTTCACCGCGGATCCCAAAACCTCCATCGTCCACATTCCGGGCATCGGAAACTGGACCCCAGTCGACGCTGGACGGTCGGGGGTGGGGGTGGTCGCGCTCCAGACCTGTTCGCCCAGGGGGCTGTAGAGAGATGCCTTCAGGTCGTCATCGGTGAGGGTGGATAAGCCGAGGGCCAGGTATCCTGTGCCCTTTGGGACCGCAAAGCTGTAGGAGATGATCTCGCCATCGGCAACCTGGCCTGAGAAGTCGCCTCCTGACAGAAGGTCGATGGGGTCCTCGCCGGTGGGCCTATTTTGATGGCCAAAAAGCTGGGTCCAGGAGATCTCAAACCTTCCGCTCTCCTTGACGCCGGAGCCCCGGACCTCAACCTTCCAGGTTCCCGGCATCGGATAGTCCACCGTCTCTGACCTGACCTCGTCGGGGCGGTGGGAGGTGGTGGTCCAGACCTCCTTTCCCAGGGGGCTTGATAGGGTGATCTTCAGGTCATCTTCGGAGAGGGTGTTGAAGTCCAACGATAGGCTGCCGACGTTCTCTCTCACCTCGATTTCGTGAAGCTCAATCTCGTCTTTTTTGACGGCCTTTGTGATGGTGCCGGAGGACTCGCCCAATGCGGTCCTTGCAAGGCCCAAGTAGCGGTTTGAGGACTCGCCCTGGCCTGTGACTTTCAGGGTCCAAAGTCCCGCTGCGGGCCGGCTCACCTTGATGGCTCGGTAATCGTCCTCGCCCTCCTTCGCGAGGGCGCCCTGGGGGTCTTTGAGCTCGAAGCCGACCAGTTCCCCGCTGACGCTCAGGATCTCGATGAAGAGCTCGGTGGCGTTCTCGGGCACGAGGATCTCATGGTATCTGCTCTCGCCCTTGGGGGCGCAGCCTTCGAAACGATCCTCGACGGTTGATCCTGGATCGGCTGATCCATAGGTGAGGGCCGAGGCTGAAGCCGCCACCAACAAAAGAACGAAAAGGGAACAAAAGAGGGTATGTCTCATGGAATTGTACATGGCGGGGACAAAATAAAGATTTTGTCTTTTTCGCCGGAACCTCGACTCTCGGCGGCGGGCGATCACCGGATGTCGAACCCGGTCAATTTTCGATCCGGGGATCATCTGGAGACGGGCGGCCTTGCAGAGCCCGAGAAGGTCCCTGAGTCCTTCCACTCCGACCTCTTCGCCCTCTTTATCGCGTCCTCCACCGCCTCCCGGATGGTGTAGCCTGCCTTGTGGAGGATGGTGTCCTTCAGTTCAGGGTCCTGGTCCATGCTGGCGGTGCAGGGGTAGGCGTGATGGGCCTCGGAGATCCTCTCCCGCAGGTCCTCCTGATCGGTCTCAAGGCCCGTCATCCTCTTCGCGACGTACCAGGTCGAGCCGCAGGGGGCGCTCCTGATGACGTTGGCGGCGAGGATAGTCTCCTTTCTTCCCCTGCTCTTCTGGGTCAGAATCTCGATGAGGGGCTCGCCGAAGTGGGCCTTCTCCATGAAGGCCGCGATGCTCGGCTTTTCTGGATCCGGCCGGAGGGCGCAGAAGGGCTTGGCGAAGGCGGCCTCAAGTCCGATCTTCGACGCCTCCTCCGCGAGCTGGATCCTCAGGCCCAGGGGCAGCTGCTTGGGGCTCTCGGACCCTCCAATGATCCCCCTGTACCCCTTCTCTTTCAGGACGGGGAGAAGGCCGAAGATTATGTCGGGGTGGACGTTGACGACGATGGCGATCTCGGCCTCGGGAATGTCTTTCGGGATGTAGGGGTCGACGTCGTCGAGAAAGTCGTCGAGGGTCTCGGGGTCGGGCATCTCGATGATGGAGACGAGGTCTTCGGCCATGCTGTACTTTCCCGACTTGCATAGGGTGCAGGCGTCGCCGCAGGATATGCAGAAGCCAGAGAAGTTGATCAGATTCCCGATGAGGGTTCTGCCGAACTCGCCGTTGTAGAAGACCACGACCTTCATACTTCTCCTTTTTTGTGGGCTATCGTATCTATCCTTTGCCCACGACCTCGGACTCCTTAACCCCTGCCACCAGCTCTTTCAGCCCCGAAACTTCGTTTAGAAGCTCTTTGAGGGATACAACCTCGCCCTCGACGTTCAGGGCAACGGCTCCCGAGGGTCCGAGCACCACCACGGCCGTCGCTCTCTTTCTCCCGGCAAAGGCGGCCCTCTCGCCCCGAACGTTCGAGAATGAACGGACCTCTGCCACAGGTATCAGGGTGATATCCCCGACCTTGAGGGGGTCGTCAGCTTTGAGCAAACTCCGATTCACCCGATCACCATTTATCTATAGTTGCGTTTTTGTACAAAAATGGAGAGGGTGAGAGGATGGAAAACGATCTCAACAACATGGAGCCCCAAATTCTCTGGGGGCATTTCAACGAACTCAGGAAGATCCCGCGGTGTTCCAAGCACGAGGAGAGGGCGGCGGAGTACGTCGTCGCAGTTGCAAGGCGGCTGTGGCTCGATTGCGAAGTGGACGATGCCGGAAATGTCGTGGTGAGAAAGGCCGCGACTCCAGGAAGGGAGAGCTCCCCCACAGTCCTCCTCCAGTCCCACCTCGACATGGTCTGCGAGAAGAACAAGGACGTTGATCACGACTTCGCAAGCGACTCCATCGAGATCAGAGTCGAGGACGGATACGTCTATGCAAGAGGCACCACTCTAGGCGCCGACAACGGGATCGGGGTCGCGGCGGCTCTTGCCATCCTGGAGGATCCCGAGGCGGCCCACGGACCCCTGGAGTTTCTATTCACCGTCGACGAGGAGGACGGGATGTCCGGGGCGAGAGGACTTCGGGAGGATGAGATCGGAGCAAGGATGCTGATCAACCTGGACACCGACGACCCTCACTCCGTCTACGTGGGGTGTGCCGGCGGCGAGAACTCTCACCTCCGCCTCCCCATCAGGTGGGTCCGACCGGAGATCGAGGGCGGGGGCGGGACGGTGGCCTTCGAGGTCGTCCTCAAGGGGCTGAAGGGGGGCCACTCCGGCGTTGACATCAGCCTCGAGAGAGGAAACGCCATCAAGCTCCTGGGCCAGCTCCTCTGGGAGGCTGGGGAAAAAGTTTCCTTCAATCTCGCCTCCATCAAGGGCGGGGACAAGCACAACGCGATACCGCGGGAGGCGGAGGCTCACGTCGCCCTTCCGCGGGAGAAGGCGGAGGAGTTTCGGTCCCTGGTGGAGGCGGGCGGGCGCGCCCTTCAGGAGGAGTACAGGAAGGTCGATCCGGGCCTGGTGGTGGCGATCTCGCCCCTGGACCTTCCTGAGAGGGTCGCATCTCCGGAGGACTCGAAGCGGGCCATAAACCTGATCAGGGCTCTGCCGAACGGGATCATCCGGTGGAGCCCCGAGATCACGGACCTTGTCGAGACCTCGACGAACCTCTCGGTGGTCTGGACCGAGGAGGATCACATATTTCTCCAGCTCGCCTCCCGGTCCTCATCGAGGGTCGGCCTGAAGACGACGACCGGAAGGATTCGGGCCGTGGCGAGGCTTGCGGGTGCGAAGGTCGAGAGGGGGGACAGGTATCCAGGAAGGTCGCCGAAGCTTGATTCAAAGCTATTAGCGGCTTGCAAGGCGGCCCACAAGGACCTCTTCGGCCGCGAGCCGGAAGTGAGGTCGATTCACGCAGGCCTTGAGATGGGGATAATCGGGGAGAAGTTTCCGGAGATGCAGATGGTCTCTCTGGGAACTTTGATCGAGCACCCTCACTCCCCGAACGAGCGGGTGAAGATCTCGGCGGTGGAGGAGTTCTACAGGTTCGTTCTTGCGGCGCTGGAAAAGATCGCAGGGATGGAAGGGCTCACGAAAAAATTATGACAAAAATATGATAAAATTTATAAAATTGAGGGTCTCGCATCGATGGGGTGGGCCACGTTCTCAGTCGATGGGAACGGTTCGTCTTCAGTGGCAACACTTGTGACCGTGCTCGTGCTCCTCGTCGTGGATGTGCTCGTGAGTGTGCTTCTCGCCCTCATGCATGTGGGGGTGCTCGTGTTTATCCTTGGAATGACAACACATGTGAATCACCTCTTTTTAGTTTAACGAAGAGTTCTTTTTTCGATTGTCGATCCAAATACTTTGCGGTCTTTTATGTCGTATATCGCCTTTTTGACGTCGGTTATGTGGGTGGAATTTTGCAAAGTAGCATTTCATTTGAGAAATTCGAGATCTGATATAATATGCGCGAGGGGCGCGGTGCCCTGGTCATTTTCGCAGCTCGTCATCACTTCAGGGGCACCTCTCCCATCGCAGGTTTACCTACTCCATTTGCCTGACAACTTCCTGGATGGCTGAGATCACCTTCTTCGAATGGGTATGTTTGCCTTACGAGATTTTTGGCACGCCAAACCAAAGCTTTATCGTAAGTGCTGACAAAAGGATGGCTCGATGAGTAACGAGGCAGATACCTGTCGAAAGTACGTCGTCCCCAAGCTCGTTCAAGCAGGTTGGGACAATCCTCCTCATTCCATCGCAGAGCAGAGGGCGTTCACCGACGGGCGGATCGTCGTGACCGGAAATAAGGTAAGGAGGCGCAAACAGAAACGCGCAGACTATCTGCTTCGTTACACCCGTGATTTAACGCTGGCAGTCGTCGAGGCCAAGGCAGATTACAAGTCGGCTGGGGACGGGATGCAGCAGGCAAAAGAGTACGCAGAAATGCTAGGACTTAAGTTTGCGTATTCCACCAACGGCGAAGGGGTCGTCGAGTTCGACTATGCGACCGGGGTTGAAAAGGAGTTGGATGCCTTTCCCACCCCAGACCAGCTCTGGTCGAGGCTGAGCACTCATGAAGAGCTTGGAGACGGGAAGGTTGCGGAACGCTTTTTGACGCCCCTGGATCTCAGTGCCGGAAAAACGCCCCGGTACTATCAGGAGATAGCCATCAATCGCGTCGTTCAGGCGATGTTGAAAGGGAAGACGCGGATTTTGTTGACGATGGCGACGGGGACTGGAAAGACCTTTGTCGCTTATCAGATCTGCTGGAAGCTCTGGAATTCGGGCTGGAATCGGGCCGGGGATTTCAACCGGCCGAAGATCCTCTATCTTGCAGATCGGAACGTTTTGATCGACGATCCGAAGGACAAGACCTTCGGCAAGTTCGGGGACGCCCGCTGGAAGATCGAGAAGGGCGAGGCGAAGAAGAGCAGGGATATTTACTTTTCAACCTACCAGTCGATCGCGAAAGACGAGCGGCGACCCGGCCTTTACAAAGAATATCCCAAGGACTTCTTCGACCTGATCATAGTCGACGAATGTCACCGGGGCAGCGCCCGGGATGAGAGCAACTGGCGCGAGATTCTGGAGTACTTCGAGCCGTCTTATCAGCTTGGGATGACGGCGACGCCCCTGAGGGAGGAGAACCGGGATACCTATCGTTATTTCGGAAAGCCGGTTTATGAATACAGCCTGAGACAGGGTATCGAGGACGGATTTCTCGCGCCTTATCGGGTTCATCGGGTTGTCACGGAGTACGATGCAGAGGGCTGGCGGCCCACCCAGGGGCAGATTGATCGGTACGGTCGAGAGATCCCCGACGGGGTGTACGGCACCAAGGACTTCGAGCGGGTCATCGCTCTGAGAGCCAGGACGGAGGCGATCGCCCGTCATCTGACCGGCTTTTTCAATGAGACGGACAGGTTCGCAAAGACGATGGTCTTCTGCGTCGACCAGGAGCACGCCGACGAGATGCGGCGGGCGCTGAACAACCTGAACGCGGACCTTGTCAGGGATTATCCGGATTATGTCTGCCGGGTGACGTCGGAGGAGGGGGATGTGGGGCGAGGGCATCTCAGCGATTTTCAGGACGTGGAGAGCAGGGTTCCCGTGATCCTGACGACCTCGAAGCTTCTCACCACGGGGGTTGACGCACCGACCTGCAAGAATGTGGTCCTGGCGAGGGTGATCAGCTCCATGACCGAGTTCAAGCAGATCATCGGGAGGGGAACGCGGGTGAGGGAGGACTACGGCAAGCTCTACTTCAGCATTCTGGACTACACCGGGAGCGCCACCCAGCTCTTCGCCGACCCCGAGTTCGACGGCGATCCGGCCATCGTCACCACGGAGGAGATGGATGCGGAGGGGAGGACGAAGAGGGACTCAAAGAAAGTCGTCCAGCCCGAAGAGGAGGGCGAGGGCGGCGGCGAAGGCGAGTCTGGCGCGGGGTCGCCGGAGATATTCGAGCCTCCGGAGGACGGGCCTCGGAAGTACTACGTCGACGATGGGTACGTGGAGATCGTGGCTCAGGTGGTCCACGTCCTGGCGGAGGATGGGAGTCTACTCCGGGTGGTCAAGCTGACGGACTACACCGCGGAGAAGGTGAGGACGATCTATCCCGCCGCGGAGCTTCAGGAGAAGTGGGCGGACCTGGAAGAGCGGGCCGAGATCATATCTCGCCTTGAGGAGAGGGGGATAGATTTCGACGAGCTGGCGGAGGCGGCGGGGAGGCCGGAGGCCGATCCCTTCGACCTCCTCTGCCACCTCGCCTACAATGCTCCGCTCCTCACCCGCCGGGAGAGGGCGGAGAAGCTCCGGAAGAACAAGAAAGACTTCTTCGACCGGTACGGGCCCGAGGCGAGGGCGGTTTTGGAGGAGCTGCTTGAAAAGTACGCCGATCACGGGATAGCAGAGTTTGAGATCCCCGAGGCTCTGGAGCTTCCGCCGATCTCGGGTTACGGGAATGTGATGGAGATCTCGGGGTTCTTCGGCGGACCGGAAAGGTTAAGGGAGGCGGTCCGAGAGCTGCAGTCGCTCTTGTATGCGGTGTAGGCGAGGATAGCGATGGCGCGAAGAAGGACTAGCGAAAAGAGTGGGGGGAGAGGAGACCGGCCCCAGACGACGGCCCAGAGGCTTGGAAGCATTGTGAAGTCGGCGCGGGACATCATGCGAAAGGACAAGGGGCTGAGCGGGGAGCTGGACCGTTTGCCGATGCTGGTCTGGGTGATGTTTCTAAAGTTTCTCGACGACACCGAGAGGATTCGGGAGACTGAGGCTTTTCTTGCGGGCGAGAGGTTTTCGCCCGCCATCGATCCGCCCTATCGGTGGAGGGACTGGGCCTGTGATCCCGGAGGGGTGAGCGGTCCCGAGCTGATCTCCTTCATAAACAACGATGAGGCGGTCCGTCCCGACGGTGTGAGGGGGCCGGGGCTCTTCGCATACCTGAGGGGTCTTCACGGCCTTGAAGGGCGGGATCGCCGGGACGTCATCGCCGAGGTCTTCAGAGACATCAACAACCGGATGATCAGCGGCTACCTCCTGCGGGACGTGATCAACAAGGTGAGCGAGATCCACTTCGACTCCTCGGAGGAGATTCACGTCCTGGGCCAGCTTTACGAGTCGATGCTGAAGGAGATGAGGGACTCCGCCGGGGATTCGGGCGAGTTTTACACGCCGAGGCCCGTCGTCAAGCTGATGGTGGAGGTGACCGACCCGAGGCTCGGGGAGATGGTCCTGGATCCCGCCTGTGGGACGGGCGGGTTTCTGGTGGAGTCGTACCTTCACCTGGAAAATCAGTGCGAGACGGTGGAGGATCGGGAAGCACTCCAGAGGAGAAGCATCTTCGGAGGGGAGGCGAAGCCCCTCCCCTACATGCTCTGCCAGATGAACCTGCTCCTCCACGGGATGGAGTCGCCGGAGATCGATTCCGATAACAGCCTCCGGTTCAACCTGCGAGAGATCGGGGAGCGAGACCGGGTTGACTTGATCCTGACGAATCCGCCCTTCGGTGGTGAGGAGGAGCGGGGGATTTTGACGAACTTTCCCGACGACAAGCAGACCTCGGAGACGACCCTTCTCTTCCTCCAGCTGATCATGAGAAGGCTCCGGCGCCACTCCAAGCCCGGCCGGGCGGCGGTCGTCGTTCCGAATGGAACGCTTTTCGGCGACGGGGTAGCCGCCAGGATCAAAGAGGAGCTTCTCAAGGAGTTCAACCTCCACACGATAGTGCGGCTACCGAACGGGGTCTTCGCCCCCTACACCAACATTCCCACAAACCTCCTCTTCTTCGATCGATCCGGCCCCACCAGGGAGATCTGGTACTACGAGCACCCCCTCCCCGAAGGCAGGAAGAACTACACCAAGACGAAGCCCCTCTCGTTCGAGGAGTTCGCGCCCCTCCTCGCGTGGTGGAAGAGCCGGGAGGAGAACGGCGTCTCCTGGCGCGTTCCCGTCGAGGAGGTCCTGAAGTACGACGAGCAGGGAAGCCTCGTATCGGTCAATCTGGACATCAAGAACCCGGACGGCGGTGAGAAGCTGAAGCACCTGCCGCCCGAGAAGCTGGTGGAGAGCATCCTCGCAAAGGAGGAGCGGATCATCGAGATCATGGACGAGATAAAGTGGGTGCTGGGGGAAAGGAAGAGATGAGCGCCGACTGGCCGACGGTGCAGTTGGAAGAGGTCATTATACACCGGAAAGAGTTCATCGAAATCGATGATTTCGAAGAGTACAAGAGATGCCGTGTGCAGCTCCACGCCAAAGGGATCGTCTTACGTGATCTCGTTCCCGGATTGGAAATTAAGACGAAAAAACAGCAAGTATGCCATGAGGGCGAATTTTTAGTAGCCGAGATCGATGCTAAAGTTGGCGGTTTTGGAGTTGTACCCGATGAGTTGGACGGGGCGATAGTAAGCAGCCATTATTTTCTCTTCGAAATAAACGAGACAAAATTGGACCGGAAATTTTTAGATTTCTTTATACGCACGCCGAACTTTAGCGATCAGGTCTCTGCACAAGGATCGACGAATTACGCCGCAATTCGACCTAACGACGTATTAAAATATCAAATCCCCCTCCCGCCCCTCGACGAGCAGCGCCGGACAGTGGCGCGGATCGAGGAGCTGGCCGCCAAGATCGAGGAGGCGCAGAAGCTCCGGCGGCAGGCGGCGGAGGAGGCGGGGGGGCTGCTAGTTGCAGCATTTAAAACAATGCGTAAAAATCTGCTTAGAAACAACCACCCGAAAGATCGCATAGGTAAGATAACACAAGTCTCGTCGGGTGGGACACCATCACGAGAAGTCTCTAGCTATTGGGATGGCGATATTCCTTGGATTAAAACAGGGGAATTGATTGATGGAGATATTCATGAGGCTGAAGAACATATTACCCAAGAGGGATTGGATAACAGCAGCGCAAAATTATTTCCAATTGATACAATACTAATAGCACTATACGGCCAGGGTCAAACACGAGGGCGAACCGGCCAACTAATGATCGAAGCCACGACAAATCAGGCATGTTGTGCTATCCTACCCACCCCAACGATCATAGACCCGAGATTCACACAATATTGGTTGAGGAGTCTTTACACGGAGATGCGTGAAACGTCTCGTGACGGTGCACAACCAAACTGGAATGGAAAAATGATAAAAAATATTAAGATAGCACTTCCGCCCATCGATGAACAGCGTCGCATCGTCGCCCGCCTCGATGAGCTCCAGGCCCAGGTCGACAGACTCAAGAAACACCAGGTCCGAACGGCGGAGGAGCTGGACGCGCTCCTCCCGTCGGTGCTGGACAGGGCCTTCAGGGGCCAGCTCTGATCCTGCGCCGCCGGGCGGGGCGCCCCTGGCCGAGTCGCTCATGAAGATGGGCGGAAGGAATGAAACGAAGGATTTTAGATTGACGAAAATCTCTATGTGATGTCAAAACCGTATTAGAATGTGGAGGTTATGTCGTGAGCGCTAAGATTTCAATTTTGTTCCTAATCGGCATTATGGCATCGGTCGTACCCGTCTACGGTGCACCGTTGTTGACCCAGTGGTCTGTAGAAGAGCAGGCCGGCGGCATCGCCGTCGGGCCCGGTGGCGAAGTCTACGTAAACATCAACCAGAATTACAAGGTGGTGAAGTATTCGTCCGAAGGCGAGATGCTGACGGAGTGGCCCCTGGAGGGCGCAGCAACCGGAATCACCACGGGGCCCGAGGGCGAAGTCTACGTAAACATCAACCAGAATTACAAGGTGGTGAAGTATTCGCCTGAGGGCGAGATGCTGACGGAGTGGCCCCTGGAGGGCGCGGCAAACGGAATCGCCACGGGGCCCGAAGGCGAGGTATACGTAAACATCAACCAGAATTACAAAGTGGTGAAGTACTCGCCCGAGGGCGAGATGCTGGCAGAATGGGACGTTGACGGCGTGATAGAGACAAATGGCATCGCCGTCGGACCTGGGGGCGAAGTCTACGTAAACATCAACCAGAATTACAAAGTGGTGAAGTATTCGTCTGAGGGCGAGATGCTGGACGAGTGGACCGTGGAAGGAGCGATGAACGGCATCGCGGTAGGGCCGAATGGTCTCGTTTACCTCTCCTTCACGCACGGTCTGATTCAGGTCTTTGCGGCCTGAGCAGATCAGAGCGGATCCGATCCCCTCAGGCACATCGACCAGAAATATGGCCATGACCTACTCGAAGGCCGACATCAACACGGGAGAAATAGTTACGAGAGATTCGACTTTCAGAAGCTCAACGATGAATGGCCGGGCTGGAAGCCCGACTGGTTCTTCACTGTCAGAAGATGGTGACCAAAGCCCAAATTTTTATATTTAGAAATTGCATTTTATTCGTTTGAGACGAATAACTGCGAGGATTCGAGGTGAGATAAAATGAAAAGGATGGTACTGGCGATAGTCTGCATAATCTCGGCATTTTGCTTAGATAGTGCTGTTGGGCAGTCGGATCTGCTCTTCTACGATCCCGCCACCGGCCAGGGAGAGTTCTACACGACGGACG
>CAZNGI010000001.1:42827-49543 GCA_964572505.1 uncultured Methanotrichaceae archaeon
TGAAGGCTCATAGCGGATGGCGCAGGACTTGGTCGATGATCGTACCGGGCAACTTCAATGGTGACAGCTACACCGATCTGCTCTTCTACGATCCCGCCACCGGCCAGGGAGAGTTCTACACGACGGACGGCAGCGGCAACATAGGGTTTTTGAAGGCTCATAGCGGATGGCGCAGGACTTGGTCGATGATCGTACCGGGCAACTTTTAGCTTGTAATGTTTTATGTGCGGGGGAGAGTTCCCCTGCACCAGTTTTCTTCTGCACCGAACATCGCTGGCATCTCCCATAAATGAAGTCCGGGTCTCGCTAGATGGCTGGAGCCTAAACTCTGGGGTCATTAATAACCACGGGCTCAATGATAACAAAAAATTTGACGTCGGGTTATTAAACTTATTACTATCGGATCAGACATAATTCGACTTAATGCTATCGTATTTGGCCCGCATGGTCATTAAAGTAGCGGAGTTTAGGTGAGAAATCCTGAAATCCGGGAGTACATCATCAGCAATGCGAAGGGATCTAGTCCAACTATGAAAAAGATCAATCAAAAGATAGTGATCGATATACGATTATCCTTTGAACGTCCTTACCGACGAACAGCGCCGCATCGTCGCCCGACTCGAAGAGCTCCAGGCCAAAGTCGACGGACTCAAGAAATACCAGGCCCGGACCGGCGAGGTGCTGGGCGCGCTCCTCCCGTCTGTGCTGGACAGGGCCTTCCGGGGCCGGCTCTGATCTGCGCCGCCCGGCACGTAAAGATGCTGTAGTGCAGCATGGCCGAAAAGTCCTCGCCCGATGAGGTGAAGACCCCCGGCCTCTCGCCGAACTCGCGCCCGACCTCCTCCCGGATCGAGGCTACCTGCCCGGCGCCGAGGCCGTACCTCTCGGCGAGGTCTCCGGAGTCGAGCTGGAGGGGCGGCGCGGGCCCCACATCGCAGAGGGAGAAGCCCGCCTCCCCGAGCGCCTCCTCCAGCTCATCGATGGTGAAGTACCACTTCTCGGTTTTCATCATCTCGTAGACCCGGTTGAGGCAGGCGGCGTCTCTCTCGTCGGCGAAGCAGGCCGACTGGTGGACGAAAAGCTCCCCCTCGCAGAGCTGGCCGCGCAGGTGGCACAGGAGGGGGAGAAGGCCCGCGCAGCCGAAGTAGTGGAGGATTGATCTTGCCACCAGGAGGAGGCGCCGGTCCTCGGCCACAAGATCCCGGCGGGCGACGGCGGCCGCCGAGGCAAAAAGCCGGTCGATCCTCTCGTCGTTGCAGGCCGAAAGCTGCATTTCAGAGACGTCCACGTCCACCAGCCGGACGCCTGGGAGGGGTCTTCGTCCCAGAAGCTCTTTGAGGAGAAAGCCGGTCCCGCCGCCCAGGTCTGCAATGACGTCGGGGCGGGTGGCGTCGACGGCGTGGAGGATCACCTCCGTCAGGGGCTCTGCAACCTCGGGGTCTGCGAAGTAGCGGTGGTGGAAGCTCTCCCAGCGCTGGCCGTGGATCTTCATCTCCCTTTTGACCGACTCCTCTTCGCTGGTCAATCGTTTCTCCTGTGGAGGTCGTTTGGGTCTCATTTGGATCTTATTCTTCGTTCCCCAGCATTGCCGACAAACTTCCGAGACGTTGCCGATAAATTGCCGATAACTCGTAGGACCTCCCTCGCTTCGAGGGATCTGCCACCGTTAGAATCGCCTAAATCTCGATTATGCTCTGGACGAATGAAAAATTCTCACTCTTGCCCTCACAGCCGTCTCTTCAGCTTTTCCAGGCTGATGCACTCCTCCTCTTTTCGATCAGCAATCACCGATAGATCGTGAAGATCCTCCTGCAGCTTTTCATACTCAGCTAAGGGGAGGATGACCGCGACTTTCTGGCCGTTCGCATCGACCACATACTGCTCTGCAGCGCCCAAGAGACCACCTCAATACAATTGGTATGTTCTTCTCGATATAACCGGTTTTCGTGGTTCAAGGCCCGACGTGCCCGAGGCAACGGACCTTCAGCACACCTCCGGGGCCTCCACCAAGGTGAGCCCGATGCCCGTCATTCTTTGCTCTCAGGCATTGCCGATAAACGGCCGATATATTGCCGATAAATTGCCGATAACTCGTAGGATCTCCCTCGCTTCGAGGGATCTTTCACCGCCAGCCAACCGTCCTCGACCCACCCGTTGAGGAGCACCCGAGCCATCCGGTCAGAGAGCCCCAGGGCCTCGGCCACGTCCGATGTCTTGATCTTCTCCTTCTTCGCAAAGAGGGCGAGGACGGCTCTCGCCCTGGGGTCCAGACTCCTCAGCTCCTCGGGCTCCGCGGGGACCCCCGCCCTTGCGCTGGCCAGGGCCTCGTCCTTGGCCATGCGAAATACCCCGGCGGTCGTTTCGATGAAGTACTCCAGCCAGGGGGAGAGGTCCGCCTCCTCCCTCCCCTCGTAGTAGTTGTGGTGGGGATGGGTGGCGAGAGCCCGGTAGTACCCTTCGAGGTCCTGGGAGTGGAGCTCTTCCAGGGAGAAGAGGCCGTTCAGGCCGTATCCGCCTCGGTGGAGGATGAAGGTCGCAAGCAAGCGGGCCGTCCTGCCGTTCCCGTCGTAGTAGGGATGTATCGTCACGAACTGGTAGTGGGCCAGGGCGGCGATGAGGGGCACGGGAACACCGTCCCTCTCCGCCTGCTGGGACCATCTCACCATCGCCGTCATGAGGGTCGGGACGTCTTTTGCCTCCGGCGGGAGGTAGACGATGGCTCCGGTCGCGGAGTCCCTGATGACGTTCTGTCCGTCCCGGTAGGGCGTCGGCTTCGGCTTCGGCCTCGCTCCCGCCTTCGACTCCGTGCCCGAGCTTGAGCCCGAGCCCTTCGTCACCAGGGCGTGGAGGCGGCGGATCAGCTCTTCGGAGAGGGGCTTCTTCTCGGCGGCCCACTCTTCGACCCTCAGAAGGGCTGTCCAATAGTTTCGCACCTCGGCTACGTCCCTCTCCCTTCCTTCGATCTCCCGGCCGGATATCGCCTCCTCCGCCTCGGCGAGGGTTAGTCGGTTCCCCTCGATCCGGGTGGAGTGGTGGGTTGAGCGGAGACGGACCCGGCGGCGAAGCTCGGCCTCGGCGGCGAGGGGGAGGGGCGTCTCGTCCACCACCGCCCGGGCCGCCTCAATCTCCATCAAGCCCCGGGCTATGGCGGGGGTGATGACGTACTGGGGGTGCCAGGAGGGTTGGGTCATGGGGATCTCTCAGTCACTTTGGTATTCGGGATTGAAGATTTATATTTATATATCGAAAATTACCTGCTCGACATTTACCTCCGTCATCTCTGCTAAACGGGAATATTCCGATAATCTTCTAAAATCTGCTGGAGATATTGTATTCATTAAATCTATAAGATTACCCTCATTTGGCATCTTTTTCCCTTTTAGATCTTCAAGGAAAGCATCTCGGTCCATGTAGTTTGCAGAATTTCGATCAGATGCTATCATTTCAATCATTTGAGGCCAGCGCATAGTAACAACTATCCATTTTGCAAGAAGGTCTAACCGGATCACGCCAGATTCTAATAATCCCCGACGATTGGCGATCAAAGCCTGCAGCCGAAATACGTTGATAAATCTCTTAATCTTTCGAGGATTTGGTTCCAAATATCCGATAGCATCATTTGCAGCCTGGACCACTTCTTTAGATTCATTTAGAAATTCAGCAAACGCTTCCTCTTTTGCCTCGATAAATTCGTCTTCTGACAGATCAGACCTACTTGTTCGAATTTCAATCGCAGCGTCATCCAGCGACTTACCCTTCTTCTGTTTAGCTTTGATCTGCTCGGTTGCCTCTTGGATCTTTTTCTTAGACGTATTTTCTTTGGAAATTTCCTCTAGCGATCCTGTTGGGGATTCCTTTGTCGGGTTTAGAGTTGCATCAATGAACGTTCTCACCACGGTTGGATCTGACTTTGGAATATGGAAGTTAATTTGAATTATCTTCTCCAGAAACCTTTGTCCCAGTGTTAATCCGCTAGAATCATAATCATCGTCGTAATCTTCCATGTCTCTATATTTCGCCCTAATACTGCTTGCCACTGTCTTGGAATCCATGCCGATAACAAAAATACAGTGATCTGCATCGAGCAAAACGTTGATTGCTTCAATTATATCGGCGGCATGGGGTGGTGTGCATCGATCGAGATCGTCGATAAATACTACCAACTTTCGATCGCCCTCTTCGGTCACAATATCAATAACGTGCTTGAAATCTTCCTCGAACTGAGCTAGGAATCCAACATTCTGTTCGTATTTAGGATCACGGATATATTGTGAAATGTTTAAGTCAAAAGGTTTAGCAATTCGATTAAGAATAGTTCTGCCAGCTGCATATAATGCCGGAATTCCCACTAAAAAGCCAGCAATTATGATATTTTGCCATATTATTTTGAGGGATTCGTGCAATGTGATTCCTTGTAGACGTGATGCCAATATCAAACCGAATATTCCAATCCAAATAACGCCCACTAAATAGAATAGCGACCTAAGCATATTTTGCAACATCGACATCCGATCAAACCGCTTTATGTCCAATTTAAGCCAGAACAGCATTCGTTGCCGCACGTCTAACTGACTACGAACCTGTGTGAGAATCTCCAAGGCTAGCGCTGACCATAATGATTTCTCTCTATCGTACTTCCAAGCGTTAAACCAGACAGTCGGATATTTATCTCCAAAAGTTTGTGCATCTTCTTGTGGGTTTAGTATGGCCTCAATCATATGCATCAGCGTGGTCTTGCCCGTTCCCCAGGCCGCATCGATGCCTATTGTTATTGGCTCTTTAGTATTTTTGTTCCTGATGAAGTCGGCAAGTGCTTCTGCATAATCGGAGAACTCCAAAAGATCAATCTTACTCCACCTATCTCCCAGAGGGAGTGAGGCGATCTTGGGAGCTTTGATTTTGCTGCCTTCTCTCGTAGTGTCCTTTTGTACTTCGCCTACTGCGTTGGCTGAGGTGACCGTTCCGATCTTGCCTGCCAGTGGCACTTCGCGTAGGTTCTTGTCTGATTCAGGCACATTAGACTGTTTAGTAGCATGTTCTTCCGTAGAATTATGTTCTAATTCTAATGTTCCTTGAATAATTGATTCGATATCTTTTTCGTCTTTTTCTTTGCTGAATTTCGAGTTAATGAAATTAGGGGTATGATAAAATTCTGCCTCAAAAAATATCGCAGAGTCAAAAAACAGAGTCCATTCAAATATCGCATTTGATTCGAATTTGGCCCACATAAATTGGACAGGTTTTTTAAAATGGGCATGAAAAAATGATACATTTTTGTTGAACTGAGCACTATTGAAATTGACCTCCTCTTTGAATTTAGATCCTTGAAAATCCACATTTTCGGAGAATTGTGTGTTATCAAAAGTAACATTTTGGTTAAAAATTGTACCGCTAAATTCAATTGAGTTCCAAAAGATTGTATCGTTAAACTTCAAGCTACCGTTAATCTCTGAGTCTCTGATTATTATATGCGATGCAACAATCTTTTTATTATTTTCACCCCTCTTTAAGTTTGCCTCATTTAGGTCTAGATCGCCAATTATTTGTACGTTGTAATAATCCACACGCTCTGAGTTAGCGATCTTATCTGAGATTTCACTAACCTCAACTTTTCTCGAATAACCTTTATCTTCCGTTCGCATCACCTCAAAGCCATCAAATTATATTGGGATCATAAAAATATGAGGTCAGCAGACCTCCGCCTCATCTTCCTCTTTTGCTCCCTCGCCCTCAACGGCCTCCAGCTTCTCCAGAACCGGCCGCGTCGAGACCGAGTTCATCTCAAGCCCCAGCTCCTCAGGCCCGAGGCCGAGGGCCAGGCCCGCCATCTGGGTGACGTAAAGGATCGGAATGTCGATCTTTTCGCCGAACTTCTTCTCCAGAAGCGGCTGGTTCGCGTCGAGCATCAGGTGGCATAGCGGGCATAGCGCGACGACGAAGTCCGCGCCCGACTCCTTCGCGTTTCGAAGAATCCTGATGAGGGTATCGGCGGCGGCCTCCTCCTCGGGCATGAATATCGGGCCGCAGCAGCACTTCATCTTCAGCCGAAAGTCGGTCGGCTCAGCGCCGAGGGTCCTGATGAGGTTCTCGAGGATCGAGGGGTTCTCGGGGCTGTCGATCCCCCCGCCGGGCCGCGTCAGGAGGCAGCCGTAGTAGGGGGCGGCCTTCAGGCCCGAGAGGGGCCGGACGACGAGGCCCTCGGGGTCTTTGTCTGGGTCCTGATCTTGGTCCTGGTCCTCGGCCTTGTTGAGGGCCCCGGTGATCGTCTCGATGACGTGCTCGACCTCTTTTTCACCCTCGTACTTCTTTTCAAGGGCTGCGTTCACCCTTGCCCTCACCTTTTGGTCTTCCAGGCGGATCATCGCCGCCCTGAGCCTGCTGTAGCAGATCGAGCAGGAGGTCATCACCGGAAGGTCTGTCCTCACCAGGTTTCTTGCGGCAAGAGCCGTCGAGACGATCTCGTTTGAGACGTGGGTTGCGCCGCAGCAGTTCCAGTCGTCGATCTCCTCAAGCTCGACGCCCAGAGCCTTGCAGACCGCCCTCGTCGAGATCTCGTACTCCCTGCCCGTCGACCTCGCAACGCATCCGGGGTAGTATGCAAGCTTCATATCGTGGCCTCCTTTGTCTCCTCGGCCCCTCCAGCCTTCTCCGTCTCTACGGACTTCTCCGTCTCTACGGACTTCTCCGTCTCTACGGACTTCTCCGTCTCTACGGAC
>CAZNGI010000002.1:0-39726 GCA_964572505.1 uncultured Methanotrichaceae archaeon
ATGACCGGCGCGAACATGCCCCGCTGCTTGCAGCGGGGTGCGCTGTTTGACTTAATGGTTGAAAACGATCTTGGGCTCGATTTTGTTGATACTATCCGGCGTCTCGAATCTATGATTCCCGGAACAAAATCATCCGGGGGGGTGTTGCCCACAAATGGCTGCCCATATAGATATTTGGCGGCAAAGATCGGGCCGAAAATGAACGGGAAACATAGTCCAGTCTCAGATTAATCAAAAAAGAGAGCGTGACGTCAGAAATGCGAGGTCGAGTAGGAGAAGGAGGATGGGGAAGAGTAAGAGGAGAAGAAGATTAAGGTCGTCTCCTCCTGAAAAGGTAAGCTCCCCCTGCAGCGATAAGGACCAAAACCACGATCCCAGGAAGGGTGTAAGACCTTTTGGCGGGGTTCACGCTCACCGGGATCTTCATGCTCTCGGAGATGACTGTGTCGCCCCGAAGGTCGGTGTACTTGATCTCGCTGTTGATGCTGTAGGGTTTGGCCGTCGCGTCCGAATCAACGTCGATCTTGAACTTGACCGTCCTCTCCTCACCTGGCGCGAGAGCGCCTATGTAGGCCTGATCGTCGGTTGAGGAGAAGGGCTTGAAGACGGAAAGCCTTGCTATGGCGTCGTCGGCCGTCTCCTCGCCGACGTTCCTGTAGGAGACCTCGATGATCCCGTCCTTCTCGCCCGCGTTCAGATCGGCATTGGCGCCCGTGATCTCGAAGTCGGACTGCTTTTTGATCAATACTGGGATCGTGATCGTCTCGTTAGCCCTCTGGTACCAGTAAGAAGACTGGAAACCTCGTAGGCCAACTTCGGGGTCGAGCTCGTCGGCGTCCACCTCGGCGTTGTACTGATAGTCGTAAGAGAGGCGTAGCTCCATGGGGTACTCACCCGCGGGGGCGTGGCTTGCGATCTTTATGGTGAACTTCATCGGATCTTTCGACTTGTCACCGGACCTCAGAGCCTCGATCACCTGGTCCCCGGATTTTACCTCGATGAGGTCTGTGGCGGACCGGAGGGTTCCCGTGATCCCGAGGGCCGTCGTCCTCTCTCGCTCGTAGTCCAGCTCCCGGTCTGCCAGCATCTGTTCCATCTTGGTATCTGCTTTCTTGTCGGCCTCAAAGCCCATGATCCTGCCATAGTTGGCGAGTTCGACGTAGAGGTCGACGGTGTCGCCCCGCTCAAACTCGTTTGTTCCCGCAAGGCTTGCGTCCAGCTGGGGCGATCCGAAAGCGGTCCAGTAGTTGTCCAGGGATACCGAGGGGATGTAGTTATCCTGAGCCCCGGCCAAAACCGGGTTGACCAGGGCCAAGGTGATGAACATAAGCGCCGTTATCTGGCCGAAATAGACGATCTTTCTCAATCCTTCAACCTCCTGAAGGGCATAATCAACAAATTTGAGGCTCTGACTTTCACTTCCGCCTTGTTTTTCCTCCAGTACTCGAGCCTGATCAGAAGCACCGGAAATATTGTGAAGGTGGCGAATAGGGCGAATATGACCGAGAGAACCGTTATCGTTCCGAAGCTGCTGGTCATGGGGAAGGGTGACGCGATGAGGGCGGAAAAGCCGAAGACGGTGGTGAGGCCCGAGGCGACTATCGCAGCTCCGATGCTGCCGACCGCCGTGAAGAGCGCCTCCATGGCGTCCTCAGTCTTCTCTTTCTCCTCGTAGAACCGTTCCATCGTCAAAATGGCGTACTCCGATCCAACGCCCAGGATCAAAGCTCCCAGGGTGGCGGTCATGGGGTTGTACTTCATCCCGGAGACGTACATCACCCCGCCCATCCAGCCGATGACGATGAACATCGGAAGAATCGGCAGGACCGCCTTGATCAAATCTCTGTAAACCAACAGCAGTATGAAGAATATCAGGACCAGGCCCAGGAGGGTCATCTGCATCCTGCCGGTGGTGAGGGCGCTGATCACGGAGTTCATCACCGTCATCTCTCCTGTCTGGATGACAGAGATTCCAGGCGGCGGCTCAAGCCACATCAGGTCCTTGCCGACCTCGTTCTGGAGCCGCTCGATCCCCACCTGGCCGAGGTTTTCGAAGGCCTGGCCGACGTCCAGGATGATCTGGGCGGTATCGTGACCGTCGATGTACTGGTACTTGACCTCTTCAGGTATGCGGTCCAGCACAGCATCGACCTCGGACTCTTCCTTGGGTATGGTCCCGCCGTTGTAGCTCTTGATGATGGTGGCAAGGCTCGTGGCCCCATAGACTTTGTCTCTTGACTCTGATACGTAATCGCCGAACTCGTCCATCCATCGCAGGGTCTTTGGATCGGTCACGTCCCCCTGGACTATGATGTTGAGCTGGTCAGTTCCGCCGAATACGTCGTGAAGATGGCGGAACTGGCTCAGGGGTGGAAGGTCCTGAGGTATGAACTCGTTCATGTCGGTCTCTATCGGAACTTTCGTGTCGGCATAAAGGCCCATGCCGGATAGGACGACCGCAGCTGCCAGCACGACCTGCCACCTGTGAAGGACGAAGGCCGCCGACTTCACGACCAAGGGGCCTATCGGGGACTTTTTGTTGTTTCTCCTGTTGCCGTTCCGGCCGTTTCTGTCGTTTCGCCCCCTCTCCATCTGGTAGATGACTGTGACCCCCACGAAGAGGGAGGAGATGTAGCACATGATGATGCCGATCAGGCAGAGGAGGCCAAAGTCCCTGATCATGGGAACCGATGACGAGAAGAGGGAGAAGAAGCCCGCTCCGGTTATGATCAGGGCGATCAGGACGGCGGGCCCGGTGTGGGCCACCGTATCTATCGCCGCCGTGGCGATCGATCCGCCTTGTTGAAACTCCTCCTCGATCCGGTTCTGAAACTGGATGGCGTAATCGATCCCAAGGCCGATGAGGATGGGAAAGGCCGACATGGAGACCATCGTCAGAGGCACCTGTAGAAATCCCATCATCCCGAAGGTCCAGATTATCCCCAGAAAGACGATGGGAAGCGGCAGAAGAGGAAGGTGAACGTGCCTGAAGACGAAGAAGAGGGCCACCACCATCAAAAGTCCAGAGATCATGAGGAGCGTTCCCATCGAGGTGTTCATCTCCCGCTCGATGTCGTTTCTGAGGGCGATTTCACCGGTCACGATGGTGTTGGCTCCTGCGGGAAATTCCGCCATCTCCACGGCGGAGTAGGTTTCCGGGAGGACGGCCTTTATGCTCTCCATGGGTATGTAAGTGGGAAGCTCGATCGAAATTATGGTATGTCCCCGGTCGGGGAGGATCGCGTGGAGCATTCCGGGGTTCGTTTTCTCAAGCTCTTCCAGGATCTCGTCTACCCTTGCCTGAGAGTCGGGAACTATTCGAACGCCAGTCTCCTGAGCCTCAGCATCCATCACCATCTCTGCTATGCTGATGGTTCCAAGGACGTTCTCCACCGTCTCCATCTGGCGGGTTAAACGGTCCATCGCCTTCAGGGACTCGGGCTTTGTGACTGCGTCCCCCTCCACCAGGACCACGATCGATTCGGTCCCGAACCTGTCGTTGTAGAGGTGGTCGAACTCCACGTAGAGCCTGGAGTTCTCGTCGACGAAGGTCTCCGTCTCCGTCTCCATCGTGATGTTCTGGGCGAAGTGGATCGACGCCACCGTGAAAAGCGCCGCTATCGTCAGGATGATGATCGGATTTCCTTCGATCCATCTGCCCAGCTTCTCTCCCTTGCTCGTGATCCTCACCTTCAGAAGTTCGTTCTAATATTTCGGATTATTCTGAAACTTCGAGGCTTTCGGATGATACGAAATGTACTTAAAGCTTGTGGCAGACCATCCATCGATGAGACGGGAAGAAACTCCTCCCGAAGAGGCCGCGAAAAGGTGCATGGTAGACGCCAGCATCCAGATGGCGAAGATGCTGGGGCACAGCGACGCTGCCGGTGCTCTCATGGGATCGCTATTTCTGGCAGACGGTCCCCTTTCGATGGACGAGCTGGTGGAGGAGACGGGGTACAGCAAGTCCACCGTCAGCACCAACATGACCCTTTTGGAGAATCAGGGCATCGTGCGGAGGATGAGAAAGCCGGGCGATAAGAGAAACTATTACGTCGCCATGCAGAGCGTAGACGAGACCTTCAAAGCAGAGAACGAGAAGATCAGACAGATAATGCAGATCCACATCGCCGCCATCGACGAGGCGGAGAGAATCCTGGAGGGTGCTGAAAGGAACGATGAAGCAGAGCGCCTCCGCCGCCTCTTCAGCTCGATGAGGGAGGAATGCGTCAAGGCTCGGAGGCTGATAGACCTGGTGAGCCCCTTCACCATGGACGAGCTGATCGAGATCCTCAAGCGCGAGGTTGAGATCCGAGAGGCGGGCGAGCGGTGATCGAAGAGGAGGATCGAAGAGAAAGGCGGATGGACATCGGAAATTTGGTCCACAAAGCGGCGAAGGACCCTCGAATTCGAGGATCGGCGGCTTATGAACAGAGATAAACGGCTCTTTGACGTCTTGTTCATCTCGGTCTTCGCAGCCATGCTGGGCCTTGGCATAGTGGGTCCATTGCTGCCCATCTACGCCAATAACCTGGGGGCAACGGGCCTTTGGATCGGCATAATCTTTTCGGGGTTCGCAGCCGCCAGGGCGATATTCATGCCCATCGTCGGAAGGCTCTCCGACGAGTCGGGACGAAAGAAGTTCATCGTGACGGGCCTTTTTGCCTATGCCGTCCTCTCCCTGGGCTACGTGATGGCCGGCAGCGTCTATTCTCTCACGGCCGTCCGGTTTCTGCACGGCATAGCCTCGGCGATGGTGGTCCCCATCGCCATGGCCTACATCGGCGACCTCTCGAAGAGGGGGGAGGAGGGAGCCTACATGGCGAAGTTTCAGGTCTCCTTCTTCTTGGGCCTCGGCTCCGGACCCCTACTGGGCGGGGTGCTGAACGACGCCTTCGGGTTTTCGTCGGCGTTTTATGCGATGGCCGGCCTATCTGCCCTCTCGTTTCTGGTGATCGTCGCCTTTCTCCCGGAGACCGAGGGGCGATCGTGCTCGGGGAGGAAGGAGAGGATCTCCCTCCGAGGCGTCTATAGCCAGCCCGCGGTTCCGGCGGTTCTCGCCTTCACCGCCCTGAACGCCATAGTTCGCGGCGCTCTTCTGGTCTTCATGCCCCTCTTCGCCCCCAAAATCTCCGTGGTCCCCGGCCAGGTCGGCCTGATCCTCACAGTATCCATCTTCTTGATGGCGATCTTTCAGGTGCCCCTGGGAAGGATGGCGGACAGGGGAAACGCCACATTGATGATCCTGGCAGGATCGATCGTCTCCGCCGCCAGCCTGGCTCTGGTCCCCGCGAGCACCTCCTTTGGGGACCTCTTCCTCGTAGCCTCCGCCAACGGCCTTGGAAGCGCCGTGATGATGCCGGCTCTGATGGCCCTCACGGTGAAGCTAGGAAAAAAGATCGGGATGGGAACCTCCATGGGGGCTTACAACACCGCCATGAGCCTCGGGATGATCACGGCGCCTCTTTTGGGAGGACTGGTGATGGACGCGTTCTCGATCGAGGCCGTATTTCTCCTAGGAGGGGTGATCGGTGTTGGTGCCACCATCGCCCTTTATCTCTTGACACGGAGAGCTTTGGGATCGGTCGAGGCCGATGGATCTCCTTGAAAGAAGCGCCCTCTCACCGCTCCGATCTTTTTTCCTGAGAAGTTGACGGTCAAGCTGGCACCTTTCCTTTGGGGATGGTGAACCTGAAGACGCTCCCCTCGCCGAGGACCGATTCGGCCCAGACATTTCCTCCGCAGGTCTCGACGATCTTCTTGACGGTGGCAAGGCCTATCCCCGACCCCTCGCCGGACCTCTCAAGCCTCGTGAAGGGTTCGAATATCTTGTCGTGATATTTCATGTCGAACCCGATGCCGTTGTCCTTGACCCAGAACTCGTACTCGCCATCTCGATCGAGGCATCCCACCTCGATCTCGATATCATCTTTTGAATATTTCAGGCTGTTTTCCAGAAGGTTGGTGAAGATCTGCTTTGCGCGGCTCCTCTCGCAGCTGGTCACCGGGAAGTCCCCTTTCAGGGAGAAGTTGACGGGCTTTTCTTTTGCCACCGATTTTACGTCCTCGTAGGCTTCGGAGATCAGCTTTTTCATGTCAACCTTCTCGGATGGCGATACTATCCTTCCTATCCGGGAGTAGTCCAACAGGTCCAGGATCAGACGATCCATGTTGGCCGCGATCTTCCCGATCCTATCTAGATACCTCCTGCCGGCGCCGTCGAGTTTCTCGCCGTAGTCTTCCTGGAGGGGCAGGGCGAACCCCTGTATCCCTCGGAGGGGCGCTCTCAGATCGTGAGAGATGGTGTAAGCGAAGCTCTCAAGCTCGCGGTTGAGGGTCTCGAGCTTCTGTTCGTACTCGATGGTCTGAGATATGTCTCTGGCCACGGCGACGGTGGCCATTGGTTTTCCGTTCTTGCTGGTGACGGGGGCGAAGCTGATGGAGGCCGGAAAGGTGGACCCGTCCTTCCTCACGCAGTTCATCCGCTTCCGGCTGCCGTTTCTCTCTTTCTCCGACAGATCCTCTTCCTCGAAGTCCAGAATGAAGTCCTTGTAGAGCCTGCCGCGGACCTCCTCCAGCCTGAAGTCGAACATGTCGAGAAGGGCTGGGTTTGCGAAGAGGAGGTGGTTAGTCTTACCGAAGATCGCTATTCCGTCGTTGGAGGACTCGATGGCGTCCATGAAGAGGAGCATCTGTTCTTCCAGCCACCGGTCGTAAGATATGTCATGGCCGAAGGCTATCACTCTCTCGATCTCGCCGGTCTGGCTCCTGATGACGCTCCAGCCCCACTGGATCGCCATCTCGTCTCCCGTCCGGGTGATGACGGCAGCCTCCATCTGCCCTGCGGGCTTTCCCTCGAATATCGATGATACGTGGCTCTCGAATGCCGTTCTATCGGTTTCGGGAACGAAACGCTCGAAAAAGTCGGTTCCCATCACGTCTTTTGCAGAAAGGCCCGTCACGTTCTCGGCACCCCTGTTGAAGAGGGTGATCCTCCCCTGGGGATCGAGGCCAACGATGAAGAGGTCGGCGCCCTCGATTATGCCTCTGGAGAACTCCCGTTCGGAGCGGATCTCCTCTTCCATCTTCGCGTATTCGGTCATGTCCTGGGCGGTGATCACGATTCCGATCCTGTTTCCGTCGCTGTCTTCCAGCTTTATGCCGCTCCAGGAGATCACCTTCTCCTCGCCCGACTTGACCAGCATCTTCGTCCTCTGGCTTTCTGCCGTTCTGCCCATCTCGATCTCGTCCAAAGCCTTGAGGAACTCCGATCTTTCTTGGGGGTCGGGGAATAGGTTGGTCCAGACTTCTTCGTCGCCCATCACCTCCTGGGCAGAATATCCGGTGATGTCCTCAGCTGCCCGGTTCCAGAGGAAGATCCTCCTTTTCCGATCGATCACAGAGATCATGGGACTTCCGATCTCGACCAACTTTTCGCTCAGGTCCGCCAGCTGTTTGATGTTCTCCTCCACCCGCTTTCGCTCGGTTATGTCGACGATGGTGCCCCTCAGGCCCACGGGCCTGTTATCGCGGATGATCGGGCGGGAGTAAACGATGAGGTGGAACACGGTCCCCTCCTTTTTGAGCCCCGTGTACTCGTAGCTGAAAACTCGATCTTCGCTCAAACTTTTCTGAAAATTCTTCATCATGTTTTCTCGATCTTCGTAGGCGAATACCTGAAAGATGCTCACGCCCTTCTCAAGGTCATCGCGTTCGTACCCATAAAGGTCAAAGGCGGTTTGATTGGCGAAGGTGACGTTGCCCTGAAGGTCGCATTCGAAGATCGGCTGGGGCAGAGTATCCGCCATCTCTCTGAACCTCCGCTCGCTCTCCGCAAGTGCCATCTCCATTTTTTTCCGATCTGTTATGTCGAGAGCGATGCCCTCAAAATGGGTTATCGAACCTTCTTCGTTGCGTCCTATCCATATGTGGTCGGCGAGCCAACGGACCTCGCCAGAAGATGTGAGGATCCTATACTCCAGATAGAGGTTATTGGATCCATCTTGTATATGTCGATTCAATTCGGAGATGACCTGCTCCAGATCGTTGGGATGGATGACGTCCTCGTCGTACGAAACGGCCCCCGAATAAAAGTTCTCTGGGCTGTATCCGAACTGCTTGATGTTCTCGGATACGAACTCGACCGGCCCCCCTGGAGGTGCGCGCTGGACGAAGGCGATGGCAGGACTGCGACTGACAATCCGTTCCAGCTCCTTTCGCTTCTCCGAAGCCTCGATGATCTCATTTTCCATTTTTTTACGCCAGGTGATGTCCTGGATGGTCCCCGCCATCTTCGTGGGGTTTCCCTCGCCGTCCCTCTTCACCACAAGACCCCGGTCTTGCACCCATATCCAATCCCCACCGGAGCTCGTCCTGTAGTCCATATCGAAGAGGGGCGTCTTTCCCTCGAGGATATCCCGAAGGCCCCTCTCCACGGCTGGGAGGTCTTCGGGATGTATCGACTTCTTCCAGGCCACCATGTCGCTTTTTTCGCCCGGCCGAAGTTTTATCATCTCAGAGTACCGGTCGTTGTGAGTCACCTCGTCAGTCAACATGTCCCAGTTCCAGATCCCAAGGTCTGCGCCCTCGATGGCAAGGTTGAGCCGCTCTTCGCTCTCCTTGAGGGCTTCCTCGGCCTTCTTCTGTTCTGTTATGTCCACCATGATGCCGTTGAGAGCCTTCAGCCGACCCTCTTCTTCGATCGGCCTTCCGTAGGTTCTAACAAAGCGAACGAGGCCGCTTTTGTCGATGAATCTGAACTCGGTGGGTATCGATCTGCCGTCAAGGGCACACTTCAACCTGGTTTCGAGGAGTTTTAAGTCGCCCGGATAGAGAAAGCGGGAGACGTTCTGGCCCAGGATCTCTTCGACAGAGTATCCGAATACCCTCTCGACGGCGGGACTGATGTAGGTGATCTTGCCCTGGGGTTCGACGACGTAGATCACTCCGTCGACGTTCTCCACCAGGGCTCGGTACCTCTCCTCCGACCTTCGAATATTCTCTTCCGCACCGACGAGCTCTTCGTTTCGTTTTTCGAGCTTCTTTGCCGATTTTCGGAGATACTCCAGGGTGGCAGAGATCTCTTCGAGGCCCGCGGCCAGTTCTTCGCCGCATTTCTTGGGCGAGCCGCCTTCTTGAACGAGCGCTCTGATCTGCTCTTGCGCTTTTTCGATCTCCCCTTCCAGAATTTTATAGCTCATCGCGTCAACAACTCCGCCGAAGGTTCCAACTTTTCTGGGTCATAGCGGATATCCGGTTCGAAATCTCAAAGTCGAAATCTCAAAGACCTGAAATGTCTATGCCGAACCCAATGGTCTTCGAAATAGTTCAGGTCTTGCTCAGATCTCTAATCATGTTTGCAGAAGATAGATATAACGATTTAGCATGAGATCTGTCCAGTTCTCGGAGGCCTTCCGGCTCGGATTCGGGATTTTGGGTCGTATTCTTCCGTCTGGACAGGGACCAGGATGACGATTCTAGGTTCGGGCAAAGCTTAAAGGACGAGAAGACGGAGATTGGCGGGCATGCAGTCCCTTTCAGAACTTGTTCGGATGCTCAGCAGCGACGACTACTTCGAGAGGCAGAGCGCCGCCTGGAAGCTGGTAGAGATGAAAGGCGAGGCGGTAGAGCCTCTCCTGGAGGCGGTGGAGAGGGATCCGGACCCCCAGGTAAGGTTCAAGTCGGCCTGGGCCCTGGGAAAGATCGGCGACTCCAGAGCCCTCGACCCTCTCGCCGGAGCACTTCTGGAAGACGAGGACCCTTCGGTCAGGGAGTGGGCGGCCTCGGCCCTGGAGGCGATCGGCGACCTGCGGGCGATCCCCGTCCTCGCCCGGTCCCTGGCGTCCGACCAGTCCAGGGATGTGAGGGTGAGGTCCTCCCTCGCCCTTGTGGCCTTTGGAGCCTCCGAGGCCTTCATGGAGCTTCTCAAAGAGCCCGACCTGGAGACAAAACAGATGGCAGTGGTGGGCCTCGGCCGTCTCCGGTGCATAGAATCGATCGAAATGGTGGCATCTTTTATCGAAGACGATGACCCGGAGCTGAGGAGGAGGGTCGCCTGGTCTCTCGGGGAGATGAAAACGCCCGAATCTGCACCGCTTCTGAGGCCTGCCCTGGAAGATCAAAGCCACGTCGTCAGGATGACCGCAGCCAAGTCCCTCGCCTCCGTCGGTGGTGAAGAGGCCTGCAGGATGGCCTTATCCCTTCTCGAGGACGAGCACCCCCAGGTAAGGCTCTCGGCGGTCACCGCCCTCGGAGAGATCGGCCTTGAGGACGCCCTCGATCGGCTGGTTGGGATGATGTTCGGCGAGGACGACGAGGAGATCAGGGCCTGGGCTGCCTGGAGCCTGGGCGAGATCGGCAACGTCCGGGCGGTCGAGCATCTCCAGGAGGCCTGCGTGAAGTGCCCATCGATGGTTCGAGAGAAGGCCCTCGACTCCCTGGAACAGGTCTTTGGGATCGGCACAGGCGACCGGAAGGACGAAGTCTAGGTCCATTTTTTTTCCTGGATTCGATTCACACCGTCACCTATTTTTCTCCTGGAGTTCCTGGATAATTAATGAACCTTGAGTCTCTAGCGGCCGAGCTTCGCGGGTTTGTGGGCATAACCCGGAAGAAGGCCATCGGCGATCTGGTCGGCCACTTTCCCGTGGACTCAGACCTGATCATAGCCTCTTTCGGGGAGGACGCGGCGGTCATCGATGACGGCGACGAGGTGATGCTTCTTGCGGCTGACGGGATCTGGAGCAGGCTGCTGGAGGCCGACGCCGAGTGGGCCGGCTACTGCGCGGTTCTGGTGAACGTTCACGACATCGCTGCGATGGGGGGCTGGCCCGTGGCCATGGTGGACGTCTTCAGTGTCGACTCGCCAGATCTCGCTGAAGACGTCCTCCGGGGCCTCAAGAAGGGGATCGAGAAGTTCAAGGTGCCCATAATCGGGGGGCACTTCCATCCAGACACCCCTTACAGCGCCCTGGACGTAGCCATCCTCGGCAAAGCGAAGAAGGGGGCTGTGATCCTCAGCAGCACGGCGAAGCCTGGCGACTCGATCGTCGTCGGGGTCGATCTCGACGGGCGGGTCCACCCGAGCTTTGCGATCAACTGGGACACAACTAGCTTCAAGGACGGCGAAGTTCTCCTCCGCCAGCTAGGATCGATGAGGGAGCTTGGTGAGAGGGGGCTCGTCACCGCGGGAAAGGACATCAGCAACCCTGGGATGCTCGGAACCCTGGGGATGCTCCTAGAGTCGAGCCACGCGGGCGCCGTCGTCGACCTCGACCTTCTGCCCAAGCCCGAGGGGATGGAGATGGCGAGCTGGCAGAAGATGTATCCGGGGATGGGCTTCGTCGTTACTGCTCCCCCGGATAAAGCGGAGGCGGTCGCCCGAATCTTCAGGGACCGGGGCCTTTCATCCGCCGTCATCGGCCGGGTGACCGAGGAGCGGCGCCTGGAGATCGCATCCGGAGGGGAAAGGGCCGTCCTCTTCGACTTCGAGCGTGAAGTCATCACCGGCATAAGGTGATCGCTTGGATGCAGGGTTCGTGGACCGGATGGAGCGGGCCGCAAAGGAACGGCGGGCCAGGATCGGCATCGGCGTCAACGGAGGCGGCTCGGAGATCATCGCCGGGATCGAGGAAGCCATCGAGTATGCTGAGATCGTGATTGTGGGAGATCCCGGCCCCGGTTGTGAGATCGGGTCAGAGCTGGAGCTGGTACGGACCGAAGATCCCGCCTCGGCCCTGGTTGACCTCCTGGAAAAAGGCGAGATCGACGGGGCGGTGAGGGGAAACCTCTCGGCCACCAGAGTCATGAAAAACATCGCCAAGACCTTCGATGTGAGGGTTAGGCGGCTATCCCTTCTCGCCCTTCCCGAGTGGAGCTTCTTCCTTGCCCCCGTCGGGATAGATGAGGGCGACTCCATCTCCGACAGACTGAACCTGGCGGTCCTGGGCGCCGAGTACCTCAAGGCGATGGACGTCGAACCCAAAGTCTCGATCCTCTCCGGCGGGAGGATGGAGGACCTGGGCAGAAGCGATCGGGTCGACAGAACCCTCGCCGAGGCGGAGCTTGTGGCAAGGCTCGCTCGAGACGCCGGCGTCCGGGCCGAGCACAGGGGCATTCTCATCGAGACCTGCCGCGGCGAAGACCTGATCGTCGCCCCCGATGGGATATCCGGAAACCTGATATTTCGCACTTTGATGCTTCTCTCCGGGGCGAAAGGCTTCGGCGCTCCGGTGATCATGGACCCGGTCTTCGTCGATTCTAGCAGGGCGAGGAAGAGCTTCTCAGGGCCGATCATGCTCGCCAGCGCCCTCGTGGCGATGAAGGGGCGCTGAGGCCTTTAGAAATTGGAGTGAGGAAAAAAAGAGGAGGATGGTCAACGATCCCATCCTCGAATCGGTTTTTAGCCGGACTCCACACCCAGCACCTTCAGCGGGTTAACGCCTGCTCCCTGCAGAGCTTGCAGTTCGCTCATGCTCTCCAGAGGGAACTCCTTGATGGTGGAGACGAAGTCCTCCGGGGTATCGGCTGAATCCATCAGCACCAAGTCTTCCTTCAGCCTGTAGGCCCAGCTCGGCCAGGTGTCTATGTTGCTCATGTTTCCGGCCTTGTCAAAGTCGAATCCCAGCACCAGACCGTCGCCTGAATTGGACGATCCGTCCCATCTTATGAATATCCCGGCGACTCTTGTGCCGTACTTCTCCGTCAGGGCGCTCGTCTCGTCTGCGGTGAGGTACTTGACGTACATGCCCTTCTTTCCGGGGGTGCAGTCCCAGGCCACCTGGAAGTAGTCATCTTTGCACCAGTTGGGACAGGCTATAACCTTGTAGCTCTGGTTGTTGGGGTCGGTTATGGGAAGCTCGTCCTCGACGTACCTCGCCTCCAAAAAGCCGCTGGAGACCCCGGGGCAGATGTGGTCGTGCAATTGGACCGCCTTCATGAATACGTAGGGGGTGTTCTCGTGGGCCCATACGTTCGCGATGGGCATCATGTGGCCGAAGACGCCCGGCTCCCAGGTCTCAACGTTGGCCAAGACGTAGTCGGCGTCGATCTCGTCCTTCTCCTGGACGTCAAAGCCGGTGGCGTCGGCGTTCGCCTTCATGTAGACCGCATCGCCTGTGTTCTTGTTGAAAAAGCCAAACCACAGCGGCTTCCAGGGAGGGCTCTGGGTGTTGATCAGGTTCTCCTTTCCCGGAGTGCAGCCGGAGACATCCATCACCGCGTCAAGGCACATATCGGTGGTAACGCCGTCTATCACCGGATATCCGGCGTTGGTGAGGGCCAGCACGTTCAAATCGCCCTTCTCAAACCCCAGCTCGGTCATGGCGCGGTTTGCGGCATCCGCGCCCAGCTGGTACATATCCGCCCCATCGCCCAGGGCCATCCCCGGCACCAGGGCCATCAGGAGCAGAATCGTCACTGCAAATCGATCTATTTTCACATTATCACCTGCTGTTCGAAATTGGGCTTGCGATCTATGAATTAATGCTACGCAAGACGGTAAGAGTGATACCAAATAGGTTATAACTTTTTCGATTGAAGTTCATATTAATCAACAATTTAATTAAAATGGTTCATACTTTTGGACGATCCGCCTCGGTTAAAATGGCAGAAGTGGGGCGCCGTCCAAGAGCGAGCGGCTTCTGGAAAAGCAGGTAGACGGATACCAAAGAAGATGCATGAGGCCAGGTCGACCTTCTACTAAACCCACAACGAGATGGCTTTCGACATTCCGATCGCCCTGAACAGGCTCTCCTTCGTCGACGTGAATAGGGATAGGGGATCAAATGCACGGATTTCATCGCCCTCGGGCCACAGAAATTCTTATTAATTCACATCAAACATTTGACATGTGATCGAATATGATTTTGAACCCAAACATGAGAGGACAGGTTCTGCCGATGCCGGTCGTGCTAATATCGACGATATCGAAGGACAACGTCAGAAACGCCGCTCCCTGGGGCTGCATTATGCCGATTTTGAGGCCCCTGGACGAGATCGCCATCGCCTCCTGGCTGAAGCGAGACACCCTCGACAACATCCGGGATACCGGCGAGTTCGTCGTCAACGTCCCCACCGTCGATATGGTAAAGGAGGTCGATATATGTGCGAAGAGCTTTCCTCCCGAGGTCGACGAGTTCGAAGAGGCGGGTTTGTCCCCCCATCCCTCGGTGAAGGTGAAGCCCCCAGGAATCGAGGGGTGCGTCGCCTGGATGGAGTGCAAACTTGTCGAGGAGATCCTTCGAGAGAAGTACTCCCTGATCGTGGGGAGGGTCGTTCACCTGGAGGGAAACGACGACTTCTTCGACGATGATGGCGGGATGGACTTTGAGAGGGCGAGGCCTATGTCGATGATCATGGGGCCTGATGGGGTCTGCTACACCCACCCGACCTCAGGACGGCAGCAATTATGATACATTTTAACAGCCTTTCGAGGTGATGGAATCGTAATCTTGAGTCCGAGCAAAAGAGAGCAGGTTTTTTCCCTGCCGGTGGTGCTCATATCGACGACGAGCTGAATAAGCAATCTCGCCGGCTCGGATCAGAGGCCGCTTCCACGGTCCCTTCGGTGCAAGCCTCTCGAAGGCCTACAGCAGCCTCTTAATCTTTTTTCCAGCGTCATTTTTCATTCGTCCCGGTCGCCTTCAGAATACCTGCGCCTGAGATCGGTCTTTTGATGAAGATCAAATTCTTTCCTGATCTTTTGTTCACATCATTTTCACCAATAATGATAAATAGAGATAATTTATCCTAGCTTCGTAGAATTTGATCACAAATTAGGTGATGTGAAAATGGAAGAAATATGCAAAATAACGAGCGAAATCATAAGATTGCCCCTTCTCCTGCTTTTGGCGATCTCGATCTCGCTCGCGGCGATGCCGGCCGTCGCCCTCTCAGTGGTGGTCCCCGGCGACCTCGACGGTGACATGATCGTCTCGGACGAGGAGCTGGAGGAAGCTCACAGCTCCTTCGACGATGGGAAATTGACATCTGAAGAGCTGGAGAAGATCGAGCAGATCAACGAAAACTATCCGAGGACGGTAACCGACACCTCGGGCCGAGAGGTCACGATCTACAAGCCCATCGAGAGGATCATCACCCGTGAGCCTGACACCTGTCGCATAGTCGTCGCCCTGGGCGATGGCGACAAAGTCATCTCCTCAGAGCAGGCTGTCAAGTCGTGTCTCTGTCCCACCACCTTCGGCGCCTTCGATGAGGGATGTCTGGAATGCTATCAGACGATCATCGGCGGGAGGATGCCGGACCTTCCGGAGACGAGCACACGATATGATATAAACTACGAGCTGATGGCCTCCTTCAATCCGGACGTGATCATCACATCCGGCACGACCGACGTCGAAAACTTCGAGATCAAGGTGGGATGTCCCTGCGTCGTCGCCGGAGGCGACGGCTGGATATACAGCTATGATGACGGCCTCTACGGACGGATTGAGGTCATAGGCGACGTCCTCGATAGGGAAGAGGAGGCAGAAGAGCTCATCGCTTTCGTCGAGTCGAAGATCGATATGATAAGATCGGCTACGGATGCCCTGGAAGAGAACGAAAAGCCGAAGGTCTACTTCGCTCCCCGAGGCGCCAAGCTCGGGTTCTACGACCCGAAGGAGGGGCGCGACTTCACCAGGACGTTTTCAGACTACGACCCCCTGGAGATAGCTGGCGGCATCAACGTTGCCGAGGAGGCTGAAGGGTACGAGGTCAACGTCGCTCTCGAGCAGATCATCGCCTGGAACCCTGATTACATCTTTGTGGCCTGTAGCAATCCTGATGACAGAGATGTGATCGACTGGATCAAGAATTCTCCTGATCTCCAATCCATAGCCGCAGTCAAAAACGGGAACGTCTATAACTGCTTCTATCCTCACTGTAGGGGCAGACCTCCAGATCGAAGCCTCTTCAACATGATCTACATGGCAAAGCTCCTCCACCCCGATGAGTTCGAGGATCTGGACCTGGAGAAAGAGGGCAACGAGATCTTCAAGGCGTTTCTCGGAGTTGACGGCGTCTTTACAGAGTACGCCGACTACCTCGTCTGGCCGAGGGAGTACCTGAACTCACAGTAAATTTTGGGATTTTTGATGGTGGAATGATGTTGGAGGAGGGCATACCGTCCTCTCTCCTTGAGATTGAAGGTGCGTAAAATGAGATGGACTTTGTCCTTGACGATGGTGCTTTTTGCATCAATGGTGCTGCTTGCGGCATCCCCCGCAGCTGCCAATGAGGGTTACCCAAAGACGATCACCGACATGGCCGGAAGGGTTGTGACGATAGACGGGCCGATCGAGCGGATCATCACCACCAACCCGGACAACTCCAGAACGATCATAGCACTGGGCGACGGCGACAAGATCGTTGGAACCGACGAAGCCACGATCGGAAGCTGCGTCTGCCCCAAAAACGGGAGCGAAGAGATCTGTCCGAGCTGCTGGGAGAACGTCTGCGGCGGCGAGCTTGCAGAGATCCCCGAGACGAGCACCCGGTATACTGTGAATTACGAGCTGATGGCATCCCTGGAACCCGACGTCATATTCGAGACGATGTTCTGGTCTGATCGGGCCGATGAGATGCAGGAAAAGGTGGGTTCCCCCGTAGTATGCGTCGGAACCGACTTCGATTTTGAGACGGTCTCAGATCAGATCGAGCTCATAGGCGAAGTTCTGAATAGAGGAGACGAAGCCGAAGAGCTGATCGAGTTCATCGACTCCGAGGTCGAGATGGTGAGATCGATCACAGAAAATTTGGACGAAAGTGAGAAGCCTACGGTCTACTTTGCGCCAAGGGGAAGTTCCAAGGGTTTTTACGATCCGAAAGAAGGACGCGACTTTACACGTACCGTAACCTTCTATGAACCACTGGAGGTCGCAGGTGGAATAAACGTGGCCGCAGAAAGCGGACTGACCGACTTCGAAGGAAGCGCCATAAATGTCGGAATTGAGCAGATAATCGCGTGGGACCCAGAGTACATCCTCTCGGCAGATGATGTGGAGACGATCGATGTTCTGAGGTCAGCCCCCGATCTTGAGTCGATAAAAGCGGTCCAGAACGGCAACGTCTACAACTGTTTCTATCCGTATTGTCGAGGCATGCCGATTGACAGAAGCCTGCTGAACATGGTCTACATGGCCAAAGTGCTCCACCCAGAGAAGTTCGAAGATCTGGACCTGGAGGAAGAGGGCAACAAGATCATGAAGGCGTTTCTCGGGGTTGACGGCGTCTTTTCAGAGTACGCCGACTACCTGGTCTGGCCGAGGGAGTACCTGGACTCACAGTGAATTTTGAGAAGTTTGGAGGCGGGTGGAAGACGATCCTCGCCCCTTCTTCATCCGATCAATCAGAAATAACGGAGGGAAAAGAGCTGAACGGCATTATAAACTGGAACGAGCTTCGAAAGGCGATGATCTCGGAAGGGCGCGGGAGAAGGGGGCGCGAAAACCCCGGAGAATTTTGGGATAAGAGGGCGCAGGAGTTCAACAGGTCGACGAAGGAGCATAACGAGCGGACCGATCGGCAGGTGGCAAGCTTGCGGCTCGATCCTGACTATACCGTCCTGGACGTGGGCGCTGGCACCGGCCGCCTTTCGGTTCCCATCGCCAAAAGGGTGATGCAGGTGACCTCGATAGATCAGTCGAGAGGGATGCTCGACTGCCTTGAGGAGAACATGGCCGAGGAGAGTCTCTCCAACTTTCATTGCCTTCAAAAAAGGTGGGAGGACGTCCAGCTGGGAGTCGATATCGAGCCTCACGACGTGGTCATAGCCTCCCATTCCCTGGGGATGTTCGACCTTCAGGAGGCCCTGGAGAAGATGAATGCGGCGGCGAAGAAATACGTCTACATCTTCACCTCCGCAGGCAAGTGGTTCTTCGACGACCTCGAAGAGGAGCTCTGGGAGAGGATCTACGATAGGCCTCCGAGGCGAGGTGGCGGCTGGCGGTCCGATTACATGCTCCTCTATAACGTACTCCACGACATGGGGATCTACGCCAACGTCGAGATTAGGGACTCGACGCACGTTCAGCGCTACGGGAGCCTCGATGAGGCGGCCCGGCGATGGAAGGTGATGAGGGATATCCCCGAGGAGAACGAGCCAAATTTGAGAGAGTATCTCGCCAAAAATCTCGAAGAGGAAAGCGGCGAGAATGGCGGAGGCCTCACCTTCAGGCGAAGGACGAAGAGCGCCATGATATGGTGGCCCAAGTCGGAAAGCTCGTGATGCTTTGAAATTTTACGGGACTAAATTCAGGAGGGCTGAATAGTGGCATTGGACATTCGGCTTTTGGCAGGCTTTCTGGCCATTGGCCTGATATTATTTTCATCGTTGAAGATCACAAGGCAGTACGAGCGAGCCGTCGTCTTTCGGTTCGGAAAGCTCCTGGGCGAAAAGGGACCGGGCCTCTTTCTGATAATACCGATCGTCGACAGGATCGTCAAGGTGGACCTGAGGGTCCGAGAGCTGGACGTTCCAAGACAGACGGTGATAAGCAGCGACAACGTCAGCGTCGACGTCGACGCCGTCATCTACTACAAGGTCACGAGCTCGACCAGGGCGATAGTGGAGGTGGAGGACTACGGGGCTGCAACGGCGCTTCTCGCCCAGACGACTTTGAGGGACGTCCTCGGCCAAAACGAGCTGGACACGATCCTCTCCAACCGGGACGAGCTGAACAAGGAGGTTAAGATTATCCTGGACGAGATGACCGACCCCTGGGGGATCAAGGTGGTCACCGCCACCTTGAGGGACGTGGCCCTCCCCGAGAATATGCTCAGGGCGATTGCAAGGCAGGCTGAGGCCGAGCGAGAGAAGAGGGCGAGGATAATCCTGGCTGAGGGCGAGTTTCAGGCGTCCCAGAGGATGAACGATGCGGCCACCCTCTACGAGGAGAAGCCCAGCGCCCTGAAGCTGAGGGAGTTTCAGACCCTCACCGAGATCGCTAAAGAAAAGAACCTCATCGTCGTCTCGACCAGCTCTGACGTTCCAAGGCGTTCGGCAGAGGATATCTGTGCGACCGCGGGGCTTGCTAGGGCCGTGGTCGAGAAGTAAGTCCGGGTGGTGGATATGGCAAAGACGGTGAGGCGAACCTCGACGCGGGCCGGAAAGAGAAGCAGGATGCAGGAGGCCCACGACTCCTTCGTATTCGCAAGGTACCTCTTCATGGCGGTGATCATCGCATTCATCGTCGTCCTGATGGGGGTGATCATAACCCTGGGGCCCCTCGACATCTCCGTCGCCGAGGCCTACCGCGCCCTCATCGACAGGTTCTATCCCGGCTACTTCGATGTGGAACCTCTGACGAAGCGAGTCGTCTGGAACATAAGGTTCCCACGGATCGTGGGCGGGATCCTCGCCGGGTTTGGCCTTGGGGTATGCGGTTGCGTGATGCAGGCGGTCTTGAAAAACCCTCTTGCAAGCCCCTTCACCCTCGGAATCTCGGCTGGGGCCCAGTTTGGCATCTCGCTTGCGGCGGTCGTCGGGATCTCGATCGTCGGCGGCCCTTACATCCTCATAGGTAACGCCTTTCTCTTCGCCCTCCTCTGCTCCGGCTTCATCATAGGGCTTGCGGCCATCAAGGGCGCGAGCTCCGAGACCCTGATCCTTGCAGGAATCGCAGTGAACTACTTTTTCAGCGCCATGAGCCAGCTTTTCAAGTACTTCGCCAACGACGAGCAGCTCCGGCTCATGACATCGTGGGGGATGGGAGACCTTGCCGCCTTCTCCTGGAGCAAGATCCCTCTCATCCTCGCCGTCTTTGGGATCTGCATACCTCTTCTGATGCTTAAGGCCTGGGACCTGAACATCATGACAGCAGGCGACGACACTGCCAAGAGCATCGGCGTAAACGCAGAGCACGTCAGGATATTCATAATGCTGGTATCGAGCCTGGTGGTGGCAACGGTCGTCTGCTTCACAGGGACTATCTCTTTCATAGGGCTTGTGGCACCCCACATGGCCCGGATGATCCTCGGCGGAGATCACAGGTTCTTGATCCCGGCTTCGGGAATCTTGGGGGCTGCGATTCTGATCGCAGCAGACGGCGTCGCCATGAACGTGATCGCGCCGACGGTGATACCAACGGGGATCATGACCTCGGTGATCGGAGTTCCGTTCTTCATGTGTCTCATGTTGAAAGGTAGAAGAAGGGAGTTTTGGACATGATGATCCAGCTTCAGGCAAAGGGGATAGTATTCGGGTACAACAGCTCGCCGATCCTCAAAGACGTCAGCTTTGAGATCGGACCATCGAGACTCGTGACGATAGTGGGGCCGAACGGCTCTGGCAAGTCGACGTTGATCAAGTGCATCGATCGGATCCTATCGCCGAAGAGCGGCAGCATCCTGATCGATCGAAAGGACGTGACGAAGATGGACCGGATGGAGATCGCAAGGAACCTCTCTTACGTTCCCCAGAACTCGGCCCGGACCTTCTCGTCCAACGTCTTCGATACGGTCCTCATGGGCAGAAGACCCCACATCGGCTGGCTTTCCAGCGACGACGACGAAGATAAGGTCTGGGGGGTGTTGAGGCTCTTGGGGATCGAGGATCTGGCCATGAGCGGCTTTGGCGAATTGAGCGGGGGCCAGCAGCAGAAGGTGTTGATCGCAAGAGCCCTCGTCCAGGAGACAAAGGTGATGCTCCTCGACGAGCCGACGAGCAACCTGGACATCTGGCACCAGCTCGACGTCATGAACATCGTCAGCGATCTAGTGAGGAAGAGGAGGATGACGGCCCTGATAGCCCTTCACGACCTGAACCTCGCCTCAAAGTACTCTCACGGCATAATTATGATGAAGAAGGGGAAGATAATGGCCGTCGGAGATCCCGGCTCGGTTCTGACCCCCGAGAACATCGAGGCGATCTACAACGTCGAGGTGGCGGTGAGGTCTCAGTCGGAGGCGCCCTTCATCGTCCCTGTGAGGCAGATCAAGACGAACGGCTCGCGTCCAATCCCCGATAATAGGCCCTTCACTAACGGAGAGAGAAGGTGCGGGTTTCCTCGCAGCTTCTCTGAGATCAAGGAGATCAAGCTCTCCTGAAATTCAATTTGAGCTTCGAATGTCGAATACGGCGATTTTCTGGAGGCGGGATCATCGGGGAGACGGCTATTGAGACGCGCGGGCTGACGAAGACGTTCGTGGTGCCGAGGGGGATCGGCGACCTCGTCCGCCGTCGGCCCGCGCTTGAAGGGATCACTCCCGTGGACGGCGTCGACCTCCTGGTCAGAAAGGGAGAAGTATTCGGCATCCTCGGACCGAACGGTGCCGGGAAGACGACGCTGATAAAGATCCTATGCACCCTGATTCTTCCGACCGGGGGCGAAGCCCGCGTAAACGGCTACGACGTCGAGAAGGAGAGCGGAATGGTTCGGGAGTCGATTGGCCTGGTCACCACCGATGAGAGGAGTTTCTACTGGAGGCTCACAGGAAGGCAGAACCTCGAGTTCTTCGCATCGCTTCACAACTTCTATTCGGACGACGCGCGGGATATGGTCGAGGAGCTTCTCGGGGTCGTGGATCTGAAATATGCCGCAGACGAGCGATTTCTTAACTACTCTGCCGGGATGAAGCAGAGGATGGCGATCGCCCGGGGGCTTTTGAACGATCCCGCGGTTCTGTTTATGGATGAGCCGACGAGAAGCCTCGATCCTGGAGCCGCCCAGGGCCTTCGGGATTTCATCAAAGAAGAGATCGTGAAGGAGCGGGGAAAGACGATATTCATATCGACCCACAACCTCGAAGAGGCGGAGACCCTCTGCGACAGGGTGGCGATCTTCGACGACGGCAAGATAAAGGTCGTCGGGAGTCCCGAAGAGCTGAAGGAAAATCTCGGGAACGGCTCGAAGCTTTCCGACGTCTTTTTGCATTATTCTGGAAAGAGGTTCGAGGATAGGGGCAAAGGCGGAGGATTCCGCCCCGACCGGAGGGGCTTCGCCCGCCGTGGCGGCCTCGGGCGAAGGAGGGGAGGAGTTTGATCTATCGAAAAGCCCTATCTTTCGTGAGGAGGAGCTACATGCTCCAGATGAGCTACAAGTTCGAGTTCTTCCTGCGGCTCTTCTTCATGTTCTTTAACATCCTCACATACTACTTCGTCGCAAAGCTGATCGGCACCGCAGGGCAGAAGTACCTCGCACCCTACGGCGGCGACTACTTCTCCTTCGTATTGATCGGGATCGCCTTCTCGGGGTATCTGATGGTCTCGCTCCGGGGGTTCTCCGAGAGCGTCCGAGACGAGCAGATGATGGGGACGCTCGAGGCGATGCTCGTCACCCCCACCGACGCCTCGGCGATCATCACCCTCTCGACCCTCTGGAACTTCATCTTCGCCTCCTTTCGGGTCCTCCTCTACCTCATCATAGGCGTCCTTTTGGGCGTGAGCCTCGCGGGCGCCAACGTCCTGGGGGCGCTGATCATCCTCGGCCTCACGATAATATGCTTCAGTAGCATCGGGATCCTCTCCGCCAGCTTCATCATGATCTTCAAGAGGGGCGATCCGATAAACATGCTCTTCATGAGCACGTCGGAGCTATTCGGGGGCGTCTTCTTCCCCATCACGGTCCTCCCCGCGTGGCTCCAGACGGTATCTCACCTGTTGCCGATGACCTACTCGCTGAACGGGATGAGGCACGCCCTCCTCCAGGGCTATTCGCTCCGGGACCTGGCGCCGGACGTGGGAACCCTCGTCCTCTTCTCGGCGATCCTTCTGCCGGCGAGCCTGCTTGCCTTCAGGTATGCGGTCCGGAAGGCGAAGATGGACGGGACGCTGGTGCACTACTGAGGTGGGGCGGAAAATCTCTTCGGGTGGGGTCGTTTCAGGGAGGGGAACTTGAAGGCCCCTCCCTGCATACTGCTCAAGAGCCAAAGACCTATCTCACAGTCTCCGCCTCCACCGAGGAAGTGAGGAGGAATGAAGTGTTATTTATAGTATCGATACCAAAAAAACCATTGCGGCGATTAAAACACCAACTACGGCGATTAAGTAATTTCTGTCCTTGTACCATGGCCGATTATCTTTTGCATTTTCGCTGGTATTTTGGGAATTTTCCACCTCAGGGTCAGGTGATACGTTTATTTTCTGATCATTACCCACCCCCTCGGCTATCTGCACCGTTGAATCTTCGATTACATATTTTGGCGTATTTTTTCCACTCATGGTGGCCACCTGTAAGATGTGGATTATTGAAAGCTGTCCGATTATGTCTTCGTTCTTAGCCTCCTCAAGCTTGCTCTTTGTATATTTTCTTAAATGCAAATCTTGAATCGAATCGCTCCAAACGTCTATATCCCCAAGCATATGATTAACTTTCTTCTGAACTTCTAGTTCATCGTAGGCTTTTTCAAGGGCGGATGCTGCATGTTTTTGTATTTTACAACCCAACTCCGCCTCTTGGGGGGTACCAGTCTTACAGATCTCTTCAGATTTGTCCCTGATGCCCTCGAGCAAGTTTTTTATCCGCTGATTGATTATCGGCAGCCCTCTCTTTATAATCTTAGTTGCCCACGGCGCACTTTCTTCGGTTTGGTCAAGAAGCTCTGCGGCTCGATCGCAGTATCGCCTATAAGAATTGAGATCGCATTTTGCAGCTTCAAGTCCCCTTTCCCGCAAACTTTGGGTTTCTTTCAAAGCATTCGAGAGATTCTCCACGGCTTCCAGCAGGTCTTCTTTGCTCTTCGATCCTTCAGATGCTTCTTTCGCCTCTGCCAGATATCTCAGTACCTCTGCTTCAGAGTCCTCCTTCTTGAAGGTAAGAACGTAGAACGACCGATAGAAGGGAAGGCAGAATTTTGCAGGATTAGAATCTTGGGCTTCTGTTGCAGATTTCTCAAAATATTTCAACGCGTTTTCTAGTTCTCGTTTAAAATCCTCTTCGCCCTTGGCTTCTGTTGCCCTAAAGATCGAGGCTCTGCCAAGAGAATGGTTTGCCGAAACCCTTACATCGCTATCAAGATCTTTTGACAAATTGATCATCGTTTTAAAGGCGGCGTCCTTATCGGGGACCTCAGATAAGACGGCGCTGAGAGCGTTAGAAGTTACCAATCGCACATTCCGGTCCAGATCGCCGGAAAGGTGATGCAAATCTTGCCACGCAGCGGCTTTGTCGGGAAGATAGGGGAAGGCTGAGCCAATGGCGTAGGCAGCCACCGATCGCACACCGCCTTCCAGATCGCCGGAAAGGCGATGCAAATCTTGCCATGCAGCGTTCTTATCGGGAAGATGGAAGAAGGCTGAACCAATGGCGTAGGCAGCCACCGATCGCACATCGCTTTCCAGATCGCCGGAAAGGCGATGCAAATCTAGCCACGCAGCGTCCTTATCCGGGACGTGAGGAAAGACATTCTCCAGACTAACTGCAGCATAATGTCTCACATCGTCGTCTTCGTCAGCGAATAGACTGATCAGATCTTGGTAGGCAGTTTCTTTGTTGGGAACATTGGAGAAAGCAACGCCAAGAGCAACGGCAGCACCCCATCTGACATAATGATTCTCGCTGCCTATTAAACGATGCAGATCTTGCTGGGCTAACTCTCTGTCAGAAACTTCGGAGAAGCTATCACCCAGAAAGACTGCAGCCAGTATTCTCACATCGTCGTCCTCGTCTCCAGAGAGACGGATCAGATCATGCCATGCAGCATCTTTGTTGGGAACGTGGGAAATAGCAACCCCAAGAGCTATTGCAGCCGCCCATCGCACATAGCTATCCTTGTCTCCGGTCAGACGATGTAAATCTTCCAAGGCATTGTATTTATCCGGAACCTGGGATAAGGCGATGCCAAGAGCTATGGCAACCTCCCATCGAACCTTCCTATCCTCGTCGCCAGTAAGCCGGTGCAGATCTTGCCAGGCAGTGTCCTTATCGGGAACGTGAAGGAACGTGGCACCAAGAGCATCTGCAGCCATCCTTCGCACAGAGCTGCTATCGTCGCTGGTCAGTCGAATCAGATCTCGCCAGGCTGCATCTTTGTCGGGAAGAATGACAAGATTAGTGCGTAATTGATTAACTGCCTCTATGCGGTCTTCGACTTTATCGCTTGTGGACTTTCGATGAATCTCCGCCTGGTCAACCAAATCCCTACACCAAAGACCCTATAGCAATCTTGCACTTAAAATTGTTTTTATACGCTTTGCAGCCGTTTAAGGTAGAGTGTGCCTTAGGGCCCTCACCTCATTCAGAAGCCGTCCCGTCAGCTTTCGGCCAACCCATCCTCTCGCGATTCCTTCTCCCACCAGATCTTGACCCTGATCGACGACGCGGGTAGGCTGAAGCCCCCGTTCTCCTCCTTGAGAACCCGGCCCAGGTGCTCCCACACGATCGCCTCCTGCTCCGCCGTCGAGATGCGGTACTGGTGGCGAAAGTGCTCCATCGCCTCCTCCATGCTGACAAAGCGCTGGCTGTGCTGCAGGCGGAAGGTCCTCACGTGGGGGTAGATCCCCATCTGGTAGAGGACGTTGTAGAGGACATCGCTCTTGGGGCCGGGAGTGTACTCTTTGCCGTGGAGCCTCGGCCAGAGGTCCCGGCAGTCCCGGTCCCAGTGGGTCTCTCCTGCGAAGTGGTAGAGGTAGATGTGGCCGCCTGTGGCGGCGGCAGCGATCATCTTCTCGATCGCCGCCCGGATGTCGGGCATCCCAAGGGAGAAGGAGGCGATCACCACGTCGTAGGGCGGGTCCAGGTCGTCGGCGACATTCACGTCCTCCCACCTCTTCTGGACGACATCGATGTTGTCCACACACTCCTCGGCCATCTTCTCCCGGAGGACGGAGAGCATCCCCTCGGCCGGCTCCACAACGGTGACGTGGGCCACCCTTCGAGCGAAGGGGATGGCGAGGGTTCCAGGGCCTGAGCCTATGTCGAGGACCCGCGACTCTGGGGTGATCTCGGTTCCCGCGATCGTCTCTTCGACGCGGCCTCGGTTCTCCTTGGACATGTTCCAGAACTTCAGGGCGCTCTCTCGGCTCTCCCAGATTTTGGCGCAGTCGCGGGCGGTGCTCACCTCCCGGCTCCTACGCATCTGGTCTTTCCATACCTCGTTCCAGTCGATTTCTGTCAATGGGTTTATCGTGATAATCACCTCGGATATCCCCGCCGCAATGCTGCCGCGCTTCGAACTGCTGCGGGCGGCGGGGGCGATGAGACAGATTTCGTGGCTGCCTCGCGGCCCGAAGGGCGCATCGGGCGGCCGTATGCTGCATATCTCCCATGTTTAAGATAAGGCCTTGAGCCGATGGGTGGCGATTAAACTTATCCTTTTCTGCATGGGAAATCCTCAGATTTTGCTGGTAATTCGCCTCCTTGCTTATGAGTTTTACTATAATATTTAACACTCGGATGGCCGAATATTGAAACTAAGGGTTGTTTAATAAAATTTCATGAGACGAATGATGCGAACATTTGTGATGATCATCGAACTTTTATTTTAAAGTGAATACCCCGCAGCTTGCAGCGGGGTGCGCTGTTTGACTAGACTGGGTGAAATTTCGTTTGGTTTTGGAAGAGATGTACGACAATAAGAGCGATAGAGGTGGTCTCCTTTTCCGAATTCGTCGGCCAGATCTGGTCTGGACAAACCTGATGATATATGGTCGTCAGGTTGGCCCGCCCAAAGCCGATGGCGAGGGACAGGATCAACGCTGCCAGCAGGATCTGCCTTGTGATCATGGGGATCGTTCCTCTTTTTTGGTAGTGGCGACTTTCTGGCGTAAAAAGATATTCTTTATGTTGGGGATCTTCGCATCCCGGAAGGCGCACTCAACAGATGAGGTCCTCCGGAGGTGAGAAGCGTCCGCCTTCTCCGGGGCCGTCCACCTATTATCCATCAATTCATGATCGCCTTTATCTCCAAAAGGGGGCGGTCGGCGACGTGGGCCGGGGGAAGCGCCAGGAGGAGCTGCAACAAGGGCGGCGGGAGAAGGCAGCCCAGCATCATGCCGCGCTCCCCAGCTTGATGCCACCATCGCCCACTGGTGCCTGGGTGCGGACAGCCAGTAGCATCAAGTCAAGCGCATTTGGAGTTCAGGTTCTACATCTCACCGGCCAGTTCCAGCACTGCGGCGCGCGTTTGGGCCGAGAGCCGAAAGCTCAGCCTCTCTAATCTGTCGATAGAAGGCCTAACTTCGCTTAAGATGCTAGCGCGTTTCGCGTTCAAGAGAAGGCAAAGGGTGCCAATGACAGGTATCCCCCTCACCTCGGCAACGCGGCGGGCAAGTTTGTCATCCAGGATAGCTATGGATCCAGGGATTTCAAGTGCCAACATCAGAACCTGCGTCTCTCCAGGTCCCAGATCAACTATAAGCGGCTGCGCAAGGGCGGTTGCTGGCGATCTTACCACAGCCCAAGAAAGATTGCACATCTCAGGAAGGTCGACTCCTTGCGCCGTTCCTTCGGCCAGCTCCTATTGAACTGCCGGAGGTACGAGGACCTTTCCAGCCAATGCCGGCAGGATTTCAAGCTTGTCGATCTGGTGTAAGTACTGAAGCGGAGAGGTATTGCAGATGACTTCAGTCAAGGCGAGCCTCTTTGTACAGTTCTTCCTTCGTCAGCTCGAATGTATCGATGCCGTACTCAGTCAGCCTTGAGAGGAAAACTGTGCGGGGAATGCCAGCCAGCCGGGCTGCAGCGCCTGAGGAGAGCCTACCCATCTCGAAGAGCTTGACTGCTGCTGCCATGCGCATCTCCCTGCCCAGCTCCTCAGGATCGAGCTTTAAAGCCAGAAGAGCTTCATCAGGAACGCGAAATACAATCTCGACCATACTTTCTCCGTTCTGCGTTGTCGCCTGGTCTTCCATCTGCTATAAACATCGGCAAGCATTTGCGGTGAACAAACGCCATGTTATCGTCCAATAGCAAATCTGATCAATTGCCTTGGAAGATCAAAGTGGGAACTATTTAACGTATTGTTGTTCTTGAGGGTTCAAATAATTTGTCCCGTGCACCTGTTTTTATACCTTCCAGGACACCGGGCTGGCTCGGCCATGTTGCAGGGGGCTTTGATCAGGCAGAGCACGACTGGGTGCGTGAGCTGTTATGCTTTGCTGCTCGCCGTGGTCCGAGATCCCCTCGGACGGTATTGCTCTCGGCATCGACCAAGATCCGCCAGATGTAAATGCGGTCCCGCCCGTCCGTGCCGAGGCGGTGGCGACGGTCGGCGTCTTCGAGGCCGAGGCTCCGGCGCTGGGGTGGAGGCTGACGGAATGGAGGTTCGTTGGTGAAGAAATCCTAATTAACCAGGCCGATATCCAAAGCTGACATCGTGACCCAAGAAAATCCCTCCCCCCGGCCCGAACCGCCCCTCGACCGTGCGCCCATCGCCACCATCGACGACGACGGGAACGCCTGCAGCCTTGAGGGCTCGGGCCTCGGCCTATTCGTGAACATCATGCGCATCAGCCAGCACTGGGGAAGGCCCGCCTTCTACGAGGGCCTCGACGAGAAGATGCAAGCAGAGGTGCGGCTCTGGGCCCGATCGTGTCCGGCCGAAGAGGACGATCCCGTGGCCCACCAAGTGAGGGCGTTCTGCAAAAAAATGCTGGACGAGTTCGAAGAGGGCGGAGACCTCTAGCCTTTTTCTTCAGCCCTTCGCCTTCACCAGACCTTCCCCGCAAGGCAGTACCGAAAAAGGAGCTTCAAAAGCGGCGCGTACTTCGGCTTCATGATGCCGGGATGGAGCAGGCCCCTCCAGACGAGCAGGGGGCTTGCGGTGAACTTCAGGCCGGGAAAGACCATACCGTTCATGGCGGTCCCAAGCCGGCATAGCTCATCGTTGGATAGGCCCGCAAGGGTGTCTCTTGCCTTCAGATGGAGGTCGGAGGCAACGAACTCCTTTCTCACCCTGGATTCGTACTCGATTCTTTTTGTCTCGCCTCTGAGGAACCGATCGATCGTCTCGGCGGCGATCCGGGCAGACCTCGCTGCCGGGTAGAGGCCGCCGCCGGTGAAGGGGTTTGTGAGGCCGCCAGCGTCGCCGATCAGGACGGCCCGTCCCTTCTGGAGCCTGGAGGCGACGCCCAGGGGTATGGCGCCCCCGTTCTTCTCGATGACCTCGCCCTCGATCTTGTACTTCGATATGAAGCTCTCCAGCGTTGGGACGGTGCCGAAACAGCCGACGTTGGCCGTGCCCCTCTCGTTCTTGGGGAAGATCCAGCAGGAGTAGGAGTTTTTGGGGCGAAGGTCATGGTCTAGGTAGGCATAGATGGCGTCGTCCTCGGGCCAGGTCATCTCCACCTGGGCCCCAGGGACGAGCCGATTTCTTTCGCCCATCGACTTTCCGACCCTCGATGCCGGGCCGTCGGCCCCGACGACGGTTTCGGCTTTGATCGTCTCTCCTCCTCTGAGGCGGACCTCGCCGGAGTCGGGGTCGACGCTTTCGACCTTCTGGCCGAGGGCGAGCTGTGCCCCCGACCGCTCTGCAAGCCCCAGAAGATGCTGGTCGAATCTGGGCCGATCGAGCATGTAGATGTCTCCCCTCACCCTGTAGCTCGCGTGGTTCGGGAAGACCACCTGGAGGTAGCGGGCCCTTCCTGTGATGAAGTCGCCGATCGCAGTTGAGAACTCCGGAAAGCACGCGCCAAAGAGCCCCTCTGCGCACTGCTTGGGGATGCCCACCACCTCCTTTCTGTCGATGAGGATGACTTCGTGTCCCATCTCCGATAGAAAGCGGGCCGCCGTGCTCCCGGCAGGACCCGCGCCCACCACCGCCACCGAATACACGCCGTCCTCCTCCACCTCTCATGAGATCAAACTTTCGATTTGGCGGCGGGACCCGAAGAGTTTATGGTCTGAAAGTTCGTCCCAGGAACTATGAGCATCGCCCGTCTCCTCAGATCTAAGCCCAAACCCAGAATCGCAGAGAGTCCTCCGGTGGACATTCTGGAGCTGAAGAAGGAGCCCTACTACATCGTCGCCTCTGTCGAGGTGGGCAACAGCACCACCAAATGCATCCTCACCGCCACCAACATGAAGAACGGCCAGACCCGTATCGTCAACAAGACGGTGAAGATGACCCGCGACGTCAGGGGATCGAAACCCGGGGAGGAGGTCTTCGCCCGGACCCTCTGCGGCACCCCCCTCACCAGGGAGGCGGTCTCGGAACTGGTGCGTGACACCCTCCTCGAAAGCCACGCGAAAGCGAGGCTCTCCATCAAAGACGACCTGAACTTCGTCGTCCGATCGACGGGCGTCGTCGCTGGCTTCTCCTCGCCAGACGAGGTTGGAACTTTCATCCAGGCGCTCGCCGACGGCTGCCTGATAGCCGGGGTCCCGCCGAGGCTCATGACACCGGCGATGTCGATCCACAACATCCCCGACAGGTTCAGGCCCTACAGCCTGATGGAGAAGATCGTCTTCAACGGGCCGGTCGCCTCGGTCTTCCCGCCGCAGGGCTCGACCGGCGTTGAGATAGTGGCCAACGAGATGGAGGGGGAGCTTGCCACCGCCGGGATAAAGGAGGGGAGCAAGTGGACCGACGTCGATTTTCGAAACCCCTGCCTCTCCCTCGACTTCGGAACGACCCTCGATGGCAGGATCACCTCTGGGGAGCTTCCCTACTCAAACACCATCGGAAACTTCTGCGGCCTTGCAGGAGCGATACCCGACGCCCTGATTCAGGGGACGGGCCTCGTCGATCCCGAGACCGGAACCACCCTCGACCTCTTTGAGGGAAAGAAGGTCAAGATCGACAAGACTGCGAGAGACTACGCGAGGGTGATCGACGAGCACATCAGAGTCGAGAGGGTTCCCATCGGCAGGACCAGGTACGGAAGCGTCCCCGTAGACCCCGCGGCCGCCCAGAAGATCGGGGTCGTCCTCATAGGCTGTGACGTCGGCGAGAACGGAAGCCAGCTCAACAAGCTCGCCCAGATAGGAAGGGAGATCCACCAGGAGAAGGGGCTCAAGACCCTCTTTGGAGCCATCGACGTCGCCGCGGCCCACACTGCCAGGCGTCTCGTCGAGGCGGCGATCGAGGCGGGCCTCGTCACCGGAGAGACGGCCATAGGCATCACCGGCAGGGCCGGGATCAGCGGAAGCAAGCCCGACCTGATCCTGGAGGAGATCGGAAAGCTCAACCTCTACGACCAGCCCGAGAAGAACATAGTCTTCGTCGACGACGGCCTCGCCAGGGGCGCGGCGGTGATGGCGAGATGCATGAACTCCATGGGAACTCCGAAACACCCCATGGGGGGCCTCAGAGGTGGAGGTTGCATCCTCAAGAAGAGGATCGATTATGAGTCGAGAACCTGACCAGGCGCCGGGATGCAAAACTTGCGAGATATAGAAGCGAACGTCGGGATGATAGAACCACGGAATGCGGGGAGGATCGGCCCTTGAGTAGGCTTGATGAAAGAGAGGCACTGGATGCTTCCTCATCAAAAGAAGGCGAGGAGAACAGGTTGACCAGGCTCTACCCAAAACCCCTGGAGGGGGAGAAGATACCGATATCTTTCCTCGGCGCGGAAAAAAGAAGGATCGGCTGGTCGCCCGAGGATGGAAAGAGCGTCCAGATCAATGATGAGACCGACGTTGATTCTCTGAAACGGGTCCGGGAGATAAACGTGGTCCAGATCTTCAACTGGCTCACCGGAAGGGAGGTACTGATCGAGCTGCCCGACCGCGAGATGGAAGAGCTCCTGACCCTTCTAGAAGCAAAGAACGGAGAGCAGCTCGTCTATTCGAGGGAGAAGGTGAAGGGAAAGCTGAAGCCCAGATTCGACCTCGACGAGCAGGAAGAGCCGCGCCAATGGCTCCTCTCGGAACGGCTCAAAGATTGAACGGTGCCGCAGTCCAGAAAAGGTTTATCTTCTATAAGCTGAGATGGGCAGCGGTCCGGAATGTGACCCTGAGTGGTCGAACTGGACCGAGGTGAAGCGATTGAAGTCTTTTTATGCATACATCCGCGACGCGTGGAAGACCCCCGACGAGAGCTACGTCGGCGAGCTGAGACAGGAGAGGCTCGTTGAGTGGCGGCGGGAGAATACCGTCCAGAAGATCGAGCGTCCGACGAGGCTCGACAGGGCTCGCGCCTTAGGCTACAAGGCCAAGCAGGGCATAACCGTGGTCAGGGTGAAGGTCAGGCGCGGCGGCCGCAGAAAGTCCAGGTACATCCGTGGAAGGCGTACCAAGCACATGGGAATGCACAAGATCACCCCAGGAAAGAGCCTCCAGAGGATCGCCGAGGAGCGCGCTGGCCGAAAGCACCCCAACATGGAGGTTTTAAACTCCTACTGGGTCGGACAGGACGGAAAGCAGAAGTGGTACGAGGTCATCCTCGTGGACCCGAACCATCCGGCCATAGCCTCCGACTCTGACCTCGCCTGGATCAGGGGCGGCAGCCACGTCGGCAGGGCGAACCGGGGCAAGACCAGCGCCGGAAAGCGCGGCAGAGGCCTTAGAAATAAGGGGATCGGAGCGGAGAAGGTCCGTCCCAGCATAAGGGCCAACGAGAACAGAGGAAAGTGATTTGATTCACAGGGTGACCTTTCGAGCCTTCGTCGCCTCCACCGAGGGCGAGGAGAAGGTGAGAGAGGCTCTATCCCTCTTCGTCCCGCTGGAGTCGATATCCGAAACCCGCGTCGTCGGTCATCACGGAAACGAGATCCTGATCTTAAGCTCCACCCTCAAGAAGAAAGAGGGGCTCAAATTCTTTGACCATCTCAGGGAGACCCTCCCGGAGGGCGATATGGCGCGGCTTCGCAGTGAGGCGGACCAGAGGGTGGACGACGAGTGCAACCTCCACTTCCGCCTGGACAAGCAGGCCGCCTACAAGGGCGAGTTTCATCTGACAGATTCCGGTGACGCGATCTCAGTCTCCGCTCATCTGGAATCTTATCCCGCCAGGCGGGAGAAGGCGGTGAAGGTCGCCGGAGACCTTTTATGAACTTTTACGAGTGCAACCTCCACACCCTCCCGGACGGCTCGGACTCCCCCAGCAGGATGGCCCTCGCCGCAAAACGGCTCGGCTACTCAGGGATCATAATCTGCAACCACACGACAACCGGCCGGGCCTTCGGCTTTGATGCTGCAAAGCTTGTGGGCGGGATCGAGGTCGTCTTCGGCGCCGAGATCGTGGCGACCGACCAGAGGGCCCTTCACACCAAGGCCGCCTCCCTCCGGGATAGGTCTGACTTCCTCGCGGTTCACGGAGGCGATGAGAAGATCAACCGGGCGGCCTGCGAGGATCCTAATGTAGACCTGCTCGCTCACGCCCACGAGGGAAGGGCTGGCATCGGGGTGGCGGCGGCCAAGGCCGCAAGGGACAACCAGGTGGCGATAGGTCTGGACCTCGGCCCCATGATAAGGCTCCGGGGCGCAGCCAGAGTCAGGTGGATGGAGCTGGTGAGAAGGGACCTCGACCTGATCAGGAAGTTCGATTTGAACCTCATGATTTCCACCGGTGCCAAGTCTCACCTGGACCTGCGGTCCCCCCGGGATCTAGTGGCCCTGGCGTGTCTTTTTGGCCTGGAAAGGGAGCGGGCCGTTGAGGCCCTCGCCCTCCCCGAATCGATCCTCGCCCTCAACCGGAGAAGATGGGCGTCTGTGGGGGTGGAGCTCCTTTGAGAAGCTGGCTTCCGGTCCTCCGGGATCGGAGAAGGTACATCGCCTTCGAGCTGGAGGTCGAGGACCGGGTCAAACGGGGAGATCTGATCGGAGAGATCCGGGCAGCTCAGACATCACTTTTCGGCGACCTCGGCGCAGCCGAGAACCGGCTGAGGATTATCTCCTTCGACGGGAGGTTCGGCCTTCTCCGCTGCACCCATACGAGGACTGAAGAGTGCAGGGCGCTTCTTGCCACCGTGAACTCGGTGGGGGGAACAAGATCTGCGATTAGGGTCAGAGGGATTTCAGGTTCCATCAAAGCTGCGACAGAAAAGTATATACCGCAATCGATCTTACAGCCCGACGAAAATAAGAGAAGAGTCGATTTAGGTCCAGTTTCTGGATCTGTGGCGCGCGTTATTGGTCGGGAGATCGACCTCTGTCCAGACGACCGGAAGATGACTGAAGGATCAGGCACACGATACGTGGGACTGACCTCTTTTGATTTATGCGGAGAGGATATTGATGCAGATGGCACCTCAGATGGGTTATGATAGGGCTATAACGGTATTCAGCCCCGACGGGCGGCTGTTTCAGGTGGAATACGCCCGCGAGGCCGTTAGGAGAGGCACCACCGCCGTGGGCATAAAGGCGGTCGACGGTGTGGCGGTCCTGGTGGACAAGAGGATAACCAGCAGGCTGATGGAACCCGAGTCCATAGAGAAGATATTCCAGATCGACCAGCACATAGGCGCCGCCACCTCGGGCCTCGTCGCCGATGCGAGAGTTTTGATCGACAGGGCCAGGGTGGAATCTCAGATAAACCGGCTCGTCTACGACGAGAGCATAGGGGTCGAGGTCCTGGCCAAGAGGATCTGCGACTTCAAGCAGACCTACACCCAGTACGGAGGTGTCAGGCCCTTCGGAACGTCGCTGCTCATTGTTGGTGCCGACGACACTCGGGTCAGGCTCTTTGAGACAGATCCAAGCGGCGCCCTTCTCGAGTACAAGGCCACAGGGATAGGTGCGGGCCGGGCCGCCGTGATGGAGATCTTCGAGGAGAAGTACCGGGAGGACATGAACTGCGATCAGGCGATACTCCTGGGCCTTGAGGCCCTCTACAAGGCCGCCGAGGGAAAGTTTGAGGCCTCCACCACCGAGATAGGGGTGATCAAGCTCGACGAGAAGCTATTCAAGAAGCTTGAAGAGGAGGACGTAGCGGCTCGGGTGGAGGAGATGAAGTCTCAGATCGGCGGTGAAGGTGAAGGAGAGGCTTGAGGATGGTCACCCTGGAGGAGGCGGTGACGGCCAGGCTCAAGACCCACGGCGTGGTCTTCGAGGTTCTGGTGGACCCTGAGGGCGCTCTGTCCTTTCGTCAGGGTGACGAGGTGGACGTAGAGAAGATCCTGGCCGCAGATGACGTCTTCGAGAACGCCAGCCGTGGCGACAGAAGCTCCGAGGAGGATCTGACTAAGGTCTTCGAGACGACCGACGTTGTGACGATAGCTGCGAAGATCATCAAAAAGGGCGAGATCCAGCTCACGGCAGAGCAGAGAAAGAGGATCATAGAGAACAAGAGAAGGCAGGTCGTCAGCTTCATCGCGATGAACGCCATCAACCCCCAGACCGGGACCCCCCACCCCCCTATCAGGATCGAGCGCGCCATGGAAGAGGCCCGCGTCAACATCGATCCCACAAAGTCCGTCGAAGAGATGGTCAACGTCACCATGAAGGCCATAAGGCCGATAATACCGATAAGGTTCGAAGAGGTGGACGTGGCCGTGAAGATACCGCCGGCGTATGCCCCCAAGGCCTACGGCGAGATCGCCACTTTCGCAAAGTTACAAAAAGAGCAGTGGCAGAACGACGGGTCGTGGGTCGGTGTGATTCGGCTTCCGGCCGGGCTTCAGGACGAATTTTACAGCCTGGTCAACCGACTCTCCAAAGGCGATGCCGAGACGAAGCTATTGAAACGATGACGATTTGATCGAGGATTTTGGAATGGATCGTATGGACCGTAACGTGGTTGTGCCAGGTGACCTCCTCTCGGATGACCCTAAAAAGGCGGGAGAAGGCACTTACGTAAAGGACGGGAAAGTCTGCTCGCTCCTCTACGGAATGGCCAGCAGCTACAAGGATAAGGTGCGAGTGATACCCCTGGCCGGAAAGTATGTGCCCTCCCCGGGAGATGCGGTGATAGGCACCGTGCAAGACATCGTCTTTTCAAACTGGATTGTCAACATAAACTCGCCTTACGAGGGCCTCCTCCACATATCCGAGCTGCCGAGAAAGATAGAGATGAACGAGATGTCCAAGTATCTGCGGATAGGTAGCTCCGTGATGATCCGTGTCAAGGACGTCGACTCCACCATGAAGGTCGAGCTCACCTTGAACGATAGGAGGCTTGGCATCCTGACGAGAGGAAGGGTGGCGGAGATAAGCCCTACCAGGGTTCCAAGGCTGATCGGGAAGGGCGGCTCCATGATAAACATGCTGAAAAAGGAGCTGAACTGCAACATATTCGTGGGGCAGAACGGCAGGATCTGGGTCGACGGAAACGACGACGACATGGATCTGGCCCTGAAGACGATATTAATCATAGAGAAAGAGGCTCACACCACGGGGCTCACCGACAGGATACTGGAATTCTTGAGGGCGGAGAAAGAGGCCAGAAGTTGATCGGCATGGATGATAAGTTATCATTTTTCAAAAATGGAGTTAGGCTCGACGGGAGGCGGCCCGATGAGCTTCGGCCCATCAAGATAGAGGTGGGCGTGCTCGAGAGAGCCGACGGTTCGTGCTACATGGAGATGGGCGGCAACAAGGTGATAGCGGCCGTCTACGGGCCCAGGGAGGTACACCCACGCCACCTCCAGGAGGCCACCCGGGCGATAGTTCGGTACCGGTACAACATGGCCTCCTTCTCGGTGGAGGAGAGAAAACGACCAGGTCCCGACCGGCGGAGCAACGAGGTTTCCAAGGTCAGCAGAGAGGCGCTGGAGCCCGTCATACTGACGTCTTACTTCCCAAAGTCGGTGGTGGACATCTTCGTCGAGGTGCTTCAGGCGGACGCCGGCACCAGGACAGTTGGGATTAACGCCGCCTCGGTGGCTCTTGCAGACGCAGGAATCCCGATGAAAAGCCTGATATCCTCCTGCGCCGCCGGCAAGGTCGATGGCGAGGTCGTCCTCGACCCCATGAAGCTCGAGGACAACTTCGGGGAGGCGGACGTTCCGATAGCCATGACCCCGAACGGGGATATCACCCTCCTCCAGATGGACGGGCGGCTGACCACAGAGGAGTTCCGAAAAGCCCTAGAGACGGCGAAGGTCGGGTGCGAGCAGATATACGAGATCCAGAGGAAGGCTTTGGTCGATCGGTACAGCCACATGGAAGAGCCGGAGAGTTGCAACGAGGCCGTGGCGGAGGGAGAAATATGAGTGACGAGGTCATGTCGGAGATCCGGAAGGACTACCTCTACCACCTGGTTCTGAAGGGAGAAAGGGCTGACGGCAGGGCTTTCGACGAGTATCGAGAGATCGTTCTCGAGACGGGACCGATAAGAAAGGCAGACGGGAGCGCCCTTGTAAAGCTTGGAAAGACCCAGGTGATGGTGGGCGTAAAGATCCAGCCGGGAGCACCCTTTTCGGATACTCCCAACAAGGGTGTCATAATTACCAACGCTGAGCTTGTGCCCCTAGCCTCGCCCAACTTCGAGCCGGGACCACCCAACGCGATGGGGATCGAGCTTGCCAGGGTCGTCGACAGAGGCGTCAGAGAGTCAGGCGCCATCGACCTTGAATCCCTCTGCATCACGCCTGGGGAGAATGTCTGGATAGTATTCATAGACGTTCACGTCCTCGACGACTGCGGAAATCTCATGGACGCCTCGAGCCTTGGGGCGATCGCGGCTTTGATGACAGCAAAGGTTCCGGCCGAGCAGTACGGCCTAGGCGAGGACTATCCTCTGCCAGTGAAGGACTTGCCAGTGGCCACGACGGCCGTCGAGTTCGGTGATGCCATCATGTTCGATCCCGACACCGACGAGGAGTCGGTGGCGGACACGAAGCTCACGGTTATAACGACCGCCGATGGGTCGGTGTGCGGAATGCAGAAGAGCGGCACCGGATTTACAAGCCAGGATCACATCTACCGCATCGTTGATATAGCATGTGAGAGGGCTAAGGAGATCCGGGAGAAGTTTCTGGAAGTATAAATCATGGTCAAGAAGTTCAAGAAGGGCAGGAAGACCAGGTCCGCTGGAAGGTTTGGGCCGAGGTACGGGAGAAAGATCCGAAAGCTGGTCGCAGATATCGAGGAGAGGAGCAAGAAGAGATACGACTGTCCTGTCTGCGGGCGGATGCAGGTGAAGAGGGAGGGAACCGGCATCTGGAGGTGCACCAAGTGCGGTCACACCTTCGCCGGAGGAACCTACATACCCGTAACTAGCGTCGGACAGTCCGTGGCCAGGTCCGTCAAGAGGGCTGTGGAGGCTGAGTAAAGTGGCCTACAGGTGCACCAGATGCAAGAAGACCGTGGAGGTTGACTACGAGTACAGCGGCATCAGGTGTCCCTACTGCGGCCATCGGATCCTCATGAAGGAGAGGCCCACCACCGTCAAGAGGATGAAAGCGGTCTGATGCGGTTCACCACCTCGAGAAGGCCCTCGCCAGGAACGAGAAGGCTCGCCAGAATTTTGGCTGGCTTTCTTGGCGCTGGCTACATGACCCGAGGCAAGTCCGGCCTCGACGACGAGGAGGTCTGGATGGTGGTCGTCGAGGGACACGGAAACCCCATGGGCCTTGCTCGAAGGCATTGTGGCGAGGAGAAGGTCCTTCGTTTTGCGCTCTCCGTCGAAGGCGAATCGAAGAGGCTGAGGATGAACAGGTCCGTTGTGGTGGGCACCGGGAAGGCCGCCCGCGATCTGGCGGAGTTCTTCGGTCTCGACTGGGCGTCCGAGGGCGCGGCCGAAAGGGTGATCCGGGTCGGAGACGGTCGGATCGATTTCGTCGACGGCGAAGACTTGATACTCAGGCTGAATATATGAAAGGCCGCGCAGATCTCGTATTCGAGGTGGATGACCCGGAGAGGGTCTATGAGGCCCTCGCTCCCGAGGCCGAGGACCAGGTCCAGAGGAGCGAGATCCGGCTTGAAACCTGCGAGGAGGGGATCCGTCTATGCATCGAGAGCGAGGACGTGGTATCCCTCAGAGCCGCCCTGAACACGTGGATCAGATTGGTCAAGATAGCAATGGAAATGGTGTTGGTATGAGCGGCGAATTGCCACCCCAGGTACAGAACCAGATAGCACAGCTCCAGCAGCTCCAGCAGCAGGCTCAGGCGCTGTTGGGCCAGAAAAGCCAGATAGAGATGATCCTCCGGGAGACGGAGTCCGCGGTCAAGGAGCTGGAAGCGAGCTCCGAGGATGCGGTTATTTATAAGAGCGTGGGTGAGGTACTCTTCAAGGCCGATCGGGCCAAGCTGATCGAAGAGTTCAAGGACAAGAAGGAAGTCCTCGACCTGCGGCTGAAGACCCTCGCAAAGCAGGAAGAGCGGATTCAGAAGCGGTTCACTCAGCTCCAAGAGCAGCTTCAGCAGTCCCTGGGCCAGAAGGTTCCAGAGGCAGCCTGAAATTCGATTTCGGTCATGTAGCGGGCCCGTGGCTTAGCCAGGATATAGCACCGGGCTTCTAACCCGGGGGTCGTGGGTTCGAATCCCACCGGGTCCGCCTGCTACTTAAATTTTCGAGATAACCGGGATTTTTCGAGGCGACTAAAATGTGCGAGCTATCCGTTTACATGAAGGACAGCAAAGAGATCCTGATGGAGGGCGTCGTCGTCCTCGTCACAAAAGGCGACAAGGTCCAGATGGAGGACATATTGGGCAGGACGAAAGAGGCCTCCGGCAGGATCGTCGAGGTGAACATCTCCAGCCAGAAGGCGTTCTTGGAGCCAACTTAGAGGGCACGTAGGCCGGAATGACAATCTCTCCGGTTTTTGACCTCCGACGATGTGGGTTTTGGAAAATATGGGGATAGGGCGTCCCTAGACCGCACTACTGTTGGTAATACACCTATTTTATCGGGCTGAACTTGATCACCCTGTCGTAAAGGATCTCGTCGTAGCTCGAACTCACCGTCATATTTTGCTCCAAATACCCCCTGAACCCCACATATGCCGGCTGATCAAGCTCAATCC
>CAZNGI010000003.1:0-2700 GCA_964572505.1 uncultured Methanotrichaceae archaeon
AGAGATATTTATGGCACAAATATCAACGTTGGGTCTGGATCAATCGACAACGAGATTGAAGGCGAGAATATAAGCTTCGGATCCGGGTCTATCTGCAGTAAGTGCAATAACAATAACACCACACCCGACCCCGACGGCGAGCCCTGCGAGAAGGTCATCTGCGTATGCGTAAACGCCACATGCCCAGAATGCGCCGAAGTCATGGCCGATAACGGGTCGAAGGTCAACAACATAAACATCGTCCAGACCACTATCTTCGGCTCGATCCCCTCCTGGAACGGGACCGGCGATACCGTCGAGGTGATCAACCTCACCGTCTCTAGACCCGAGGCAGCGATCGATGCCGTCTTCGCCTTCGACGTCTCCGGCAGCATGAGACTCCCCTACGAGAGGATGGACGAGGATGCCAGGTCTGCCTTCGCGGAGTCGAACTTCAGCAACGTCTCTATCATCGGCTGGGACGAGGACGACGGCGAGGGCGCAGATCGGCTGATTGTCCCGCCGCAGCCCCTCGGGGAGAGCGAGGAGACGGTCCTCGCCGTGATGAGGAACCTTTCCGGATATTGCGACGAGACCGACCAGACGGTATACGCGGCGGGGCTCCGAGGGGTCCTGGAGGTCGACGACGAGTTCGGGGACCATTTCAGCGGAGATGAGAAGATCGTCCTCTTCATAACCGGACCCGACGAGTTCCGTCCCGGCGATAAACTGAATGAAAGCGCAAACGAGCTGAAACGGAGGGGTTACGCGATATACACCGTCGGCGTGGAGATCGACGAGATAGAGTCGCCCCTAAAATACGACAACCTCAGCAGGATGGCCAGCCTCACAGGCGGCCAGTTCTATCCCATCGGCGGGCTCGACTCCGACGAGCTGAGAGAAGTTCTCCGAAATGCGGCAGCCCACGCTTCGAGCAAGGCCGCCCCGAAGGACGTCGTCGTCACCGAGACCCTGCCCGCCCACCTGGAGGTGAAGAAGACGGTCCCCTCCGGCGCCGAAGTCGATGTGGCGAAGAACCTCGACGGGACCACCACCCTCACGTGGACCGCCAGCGGCGTGATGCCGGGAGAGTCCAGGACCCTGATCATCCTCACCTCCGTCAAAGGCGCCCTTCCCCCGGATGAAATCGGCACCATCGCCGCGGCCGAGGGAATCGATATACGGCCGACGGGCGGCGATGCTGCCGGGGTCAACGTCATCAACATGAGGACAGAGGACGGCGACGTGAAGATGGGTGAGAATTCATGAGGCTGAAGTATCTGGTGGCGGTCGGGATCGCTCTCTTTTCCGTCATGCTTATGGCGCATGGTGAGGGGGGCCCATCAGATAGTTCTGGTGGTAAGGCAGTCGTTTTGGTGATAGATAACTCGGATAGCATGGGAGAATACGCACGTTTTGAGGCGGCTAAAAGCTACGTGGGACAACTGAATAGAGGTATAGACTGGGTCCATTTGCTGGTTTCAAACGACGATTGTAAGAATAAACATGAACCAAAAGTTTGCTATTCAGATACATATAAGGATACATATAAGAAATGTTTCACGCAAAATTTCGGTAATATGAATAGTTCTATAGATAACACTAATAGTAGCACACAATCTACTGGAAAAACCGATATTGATAAGCTGTTGCACGATGCTATTAAGGAGTTAAACAATTGCTTTTTAGATCAGAATATTTCTAAAACTATAGTGCTAATCTCTGACGGGGAACCGGATAATGATAGTCGCACCTTTAACGCGAACTTTTCAGATCCGCGTTCACCTCTTTTTATCGCAAATAAAAGTAATATTAAGATCGACACGGTCATTTTTGGAAATAGTAGCATCGGAATTCAAGGACTTGAAAAAGCCACTTATTCAACTGATGGTGATACGTACAGATACAGCGGGTATCTATATCTTTCAAAACCTAGCATAACAGTTAACAAGACCTCAAATGCCACTTTTTATACTGTTGGTACGAGGATAAATTTCACTATTGAAGTCAAAAATACTGGCGATTTCCAGCTATATAATGTTTTAGTATCCGACCGGCTTCCAGATGGCGTTAATTACGTATCGTCATCTGGAGGTACAATTATCGACCAGCATGTCAATTGGTCCGACTTGGGGCCTATTCAAGCCTGGAATGAGCCAAAAAAATTCTGGGTAGTGGGTCAAATAGGTGAATCAAGCGACAGTATGCCTACAAACTATGTCACCGTTACAGGTGTGACTCTCAAGGGAGAAAAGGTTACAGGAGCCAATTTCTCTAAAGTGACCGTCGTTCATCCCTCTATATTGGTCAACAAGACCTCCAACCTGAGTTCAGGATCTCCTTCGACCCATATCCTGTTCACGATCAACGTTACCAACACTGGTGACGTCGATCTCTATTCCGTCACGATAAACGACACTCTGCCAGAGGGTCTCGATTACGTCTCGGATAACAGTTCAGGCATGAACGTGAGCCAGAACGTTACGTGGAACCTTGAACGGCTCAACGCGACCAACTCGACTTACATCGGGCTTGTAGCCAAAATCAACGGCTCGAAGTCCGGGGCTCTCGAGAACCAGGTCAACGTCACCGGAGTCCCACCGACGGGAGATAACGTCACGGCGAACGATTCCGAGAACGTGACAGCACAGAACGCCAGCATAGAGGTCAACAAGACCGCCTATCCGAAGGAAGGAGTTCCTTCGACCAACGTCACCTTCC
>CAZNGI010000003.1:2800-14067 GCA_964572505.1 uncultured Methanotrichaceae archaeon
CCGAGGGTCTTGAGTACGTCTCAGATAACAGGTCCGGTAACGAATCTCCAAAAGGGACTGTGACCTGGTCATACATAGGTCCCCTCGTTATGAACGGGTCAAGTTGCATCGAACTCGTAGCTCAAATCAACGGCTCGAAGTTCGGCATTCTCACGAACAACGTCACGGTGACAGGCGTCACTTCTACGGGATATCAAGTTACAAACAACGATTCTGAGAACGTAACAGCCTTCAGACCAGGCATAGAGGTCAACAAGACCGCCGATCTTAAGAATGGAGTTCCTTCGACCAACGTCACCTTCCTGATCAACGTCACAAACAACGGCGAGGTGAACTTCACCCAAGTCGAGGTCGTGGACGTTTTGCCCGAGGGTCTTGAGTACGTCTCAGATAACAGGTCCGGTAACGAATCTCCAAAAGGGACTGTGACCTGGTCATACATAGGTCCCCTCGTTATGAACGGGTCAAGTTGCATCGAACTCGTAGCTCAAATCAACGGCTCGAAGTTCGGCATTCTCACGAACAACGTCACGGTGACAGGCGTGACTAAGACGGGAGATAATCTCACCAATTACAGTTCTGCGGTAGTGATCGCTCGGAACGCCAGTATAGAGCTCAACAAGACAGACCTAGTCTTCGCCCTCGACACCTCCGGCAGCATGAAAAAGTATTATCGCATGGCTCCAAACGAGGGCGCCGAGATCGTCTCGGGATGGTCCGGCTTCGACAACGCCAACGTCTCGATCGTGAGCTGGGACCACAAAAGCGAGCTCGTCTTCGGGCCTGCCCCCCTGGAGGGGAACGAAAGTCGGTTCGCTGAGGTCTTGGATAACCTGTCCGAACTGTGCATCGAGACGGATCTCACCTACTACGATCAGGGCCTCAACGGCTCTCTCGCGGTGCTCCGCGAAAGCTTGGCTGGGTCCCCCAACTCTTCGAGGATAATCGTCTTTTTGACGGGGTTCAGCGAGTTCGAGCCTGGAGAGAGGCTGGACGATTACATATCGGAGTCAAACGAATCCGGAAACAGAATATTCACGATAGGCATCGGGATAAACGATAGCTTCAATGCCTCACAAAAGCAGTACGATAATCTCTCTAAGATTTCAGATGGGACCGACGGCATTTTCTACAAGGTCACGGCTTTCAGCTCTGATGAGCTCAACCCCGTTATAGAAAACATCACCCTCGTGGCGGGGAGATCGATCGCAGGTCCAGAGAGTCGGGATCTGAATAGCGCATCTTGAGGCTATTTTCGTCCACCCATTTTTCGATCGATTCAAATACCCCCAGCCCCAACAAACTTAGCGATGCGACTTTTGGGCGCCGACGAGGCGGGAAAAGGGCCCGTGATCGGCTCGATGTTCGTAGCCGGCGTGGTCATCGACGAAGATCAGATCTTCGACCTGGCGGCCCTGGGGGTCAAGGACTCAAAGCTCCTCGCGCCCCAGAGGAGGGAGTATCTCGCCACCAAGATCGAGAAGATCGCCCAGGACAGATACGTCCTGGAGGTGAAGCCGGAGGTGATCGACGAGCTTCGCCAACTGATAACGATGAACGAGATCATGGTCAAAAGCTTCTCGAAGGTGGTGGAGAAGCTCTCGGCAGACAGAGCGATCCTGGACGCCGCCGACGTAAACCAGGAACGGTTCGCCCGGAGGGTGAAAGAGGGGAGCGGGACCAGTATGGAGGTCATCGCCGAGCATCGGGCCGATAAAAACCACTCCGTGGTGGCCGCGGCCTCGATCCTCGCCAAGGTGAATAGGGACAGGTCGGTGAAGGAGATCGAGAGGACCATCGGCCAAAAGATCGGGAGCGGCTATCCTTCAGACCCCGCTACCATCCGTTTCCTCGAAACCTGGATGAAAGATCACGGCGAGCTTCCGCCCTTTGTTAGGCACAGCTGGAAGACCGCGGTGCGGATAAAAGCTAGATTTATATAGACTTCCCGTGGTTGTAAGGGACGAGGGATCTGATTTGGATATCGAGGACACACTGCTCATGATTCCAGGGCCGGTCAAGGTGCCCCAGAGGGTGCTCCGGGCCATGTCGAAGCCCATGATCAGCCATAGAAGCTCCGACTTCGAGACGATCTACGACGACTGCAAGTCGCGCCTCAAGGAGCTATTCGATACTAAGAACGACGCCGTGGTCCTGAGCGGCAGCGGAACCGCCGGGATGGAGGCCGCCGTGGGCGGCATCATCGGAAAAGAGGACAAGATCGTCACCGTGACCAACGGCAAGTTCGGCGAGAGGTTCACGGAGCTCGGCGACAGGTACGGAACCGCCGTCACCCTGGACTTCGCCTGGGGCACTCCCTTCGACCTGGACCGGATAGAGGCAGCCCTTGAAGAGGGCGCAAAAGCCATCGCTATGGTCCACAACGAGACCTCCGTCGGGATAGTCAACCCCGCTAAAGAAGTCGGAAAACTCGCCCGAAAATACGACGCCATATTCATCGTCGACGGTATATCCTCCGTCGGTGGAAACGAGTTTCTCACCGACGAATGGGGCGTCGACATCGCCATCACAGGATCTCAGAAGTGTCTTGCAGTCCCCCCGGGCCTCGCCATGTTGACCGTGAGCAAGAAGGCCGAAGAGATGCTGGAGGACGGCAAGGGCGGCTACTACACCGACCTCAAGGCCCACCTCGATAAGTCAAGAAAGAACCAGACGCCTTACACCCCAGCCGTCTCCCTCTTCTACGCCCTCGAGGAGGCGCTCCACATGGCCTCAGAGGAGGGCTTTCCCGAGAGACGGGCCAGGATGGCAAGGCTCGCCGAGGGGGTAAGAGAGGCTGCATCAGCTCTTGAGATCGAGCTATTCCCCCAGGTGAACGAGCACTCCACCTACTCCAACACCGTCACCGCCATGAAGATGCCAACCGGCATCACCGACGGCCAGCTTCGCGGAGGAATGCGCAAGCGCGGCGTCGTCGTCTCCGGCGGCCAGTCAGGCCTCAAGGGCAAGATATTCAGGATCGGAACAATGGGCGCCTGCACCGAGTCCGACGTTCTCAGGACCATTCAGACCCTGGAGCTGGTCTTGGAGAAGGAAGGCGTGATATCCTCTCTGGGAGCCGGAGTCGAGGCGGCGAGCAAGGCGATCGACGCGTGAAGCCCGCGTCAACATTTTTCTTTTGGTGGCAGCTGCCCATCAGTTCATCCGTTAACATTTAATAGAGACATCTCTTATAACCCCAAAGGTAATTTCGAAAATAATCCCAGAAATCAAGTGGGTCGTGAAAGCTTGAGATCTCCAAAATGTGCATTACTCATTTTTGTCGTGGTCACACTAATTCTGGCTCCCGCTCTGGGCCAGTCGGAAGCTTCGATGAGCTTCCAGCAGGTCGGAACCGCTAAGATGCCCTTCAACGTCAACCAGCCTATCGCCTACAAAGTTCACCTGGCAAATGGAATGACCTGCGCCATGCGTTACGTGGTGGAGATGGAAGTCGGACCCGACTACACCGATTACACCGCCTCAAAAAAATACACATCTGACGTCAGCATCACAGCCCACTCGTCCCAGGATATCAAGTTCGACGTCAACTTCAGGTCGCCGGAGATGAGCCGCGGTGCATTCGGCGAATGGGCCTCCAACGAAAACGAGACCAGCACCTGGGAGAAAGGCTGGTACAGGGTGTTGATCACCCCCCTAGTCGGAGATCCGGTGACCCTGGAGGGATACGACGGCCAGCCCGCCCTGATCAAGATGATCACCGTCTACAAGAACGTCGAGGTCTCGCCGAAGATGGGCACCAACGAGACCCGTTACAGCTATCGGATCGACGTCTTCTCGAGCGCGGAGGACGCGGTAACCCTCCAGACGGCGCCAGAGGTGATCGGCCCCTGGAAGGACTGCGAAAGCCTGAACTACACCAACATCGGCGCCTGGCAGACTTTGAGATGGGAGAACGTCTCCCTCGACTTCGACTTCATCAAGGCCCACTACAGGTTCGTGGGACGAAAGCAGACGGAGGTCTTCGAAGGGCCCTTCTGGCCGGTGGATTACGAATACAGAAACCCCGGCGTCGATCCTGCAGACGGCTTTTCGGGCACGCCATTCGCTTACGCTCTCGATTTCAAGGGCTCAAAGAACCTGGACGTGGGATTGAACATCTGGGACATAGATCAAAACCAGTTCAAGCTCGTCGAGAAGAAGAGGTACGCCAACGCCACCCGCTGGCAGAGGATGGAATGGACCGGCGTCATGCCGAGCGAGACGATCGGTTCGGAGGGAACCAGCTCATACTACTTCAGCTTCTACTACCCCAAGTCCGAGAGCCCCCTGGGAACCAGTCGCGAGGACGAGGGGAAGGTGTACCTGGGACCCGAGATCGTCCTGATAAAGTATGAGAACGCCTCCGCCACTCCGGAAAGGGGGAGCACCGTTGCTCGGTATACTTACTCTGTGGACGTCAACACGGCCCTTCCAGTCTGCGACATCGAGCTTCAGACTAGTGAGCCGGGCTCCTCCATCTGGAGGTCTCAGGGGATCGCCACCTACAACGGCGACCCTCGGATTAGCTGGAGGGACGTATCCTTCGACGGGGACGTCGCCGGCAACGTCAGCTACAGGTTCATACGCGTGGCTTCGCCCCCTACAGTTTACCAGGGGCCGAGCATCTTCAAGGAGTCGATCATTGGAAGAGTTTCACCCAACAACGGGTCTCTTGGGTCCTGGGATGCGAGCTTCCACTCATCGGCGGAGGGCCTGGTTCGAACGCCTTACGTCTATTCGATGGAGATGGACTCCGTCGAGAGCACCGAACCCATGGTGGTGAAGCTGGAAGTTTACGATCCCGTCCGCAAGACCTGGATCGAGGCCGGTAAACCTCAGAGCTACAACTTCACCGATAGATCTCTGAACTTCACGATAGACCAGCTGCCCTTCGCCGAGCCCTTCCTGGGCGAGTCGAAGTTCAGGTTCCTCTCAGGGAGTAGGTTCCTGGATGGCGAGGACGGGTTCAGAGGTCCGAATATGGTGGCCAACTTCAGAAACAAGACGTGGAACGTGACTTACGACAAAGCGCGCGGCGATTACGTCTACACTTACGGCGTGGAGGTGCGTTCATCCCTGAGCAGCCTCTCCGTCGACCTGGTCTACACCATGGACCGGACCGTCTGGACCCTCGCAAAAGATCCCAAGGTATACGCCTCAGACGCTGCCGAGTGGAAGAGGCTTGAGTGGAAGGGGTACCCGTATCGCCTGGAGGTAGACTTCATGCCGGTCGGGGAGTCGATATGAAGAGATTCGCAGCATGCCTCATCATAATTTTTCTGCTCCTTCCCCTGGCAGCACAGTCCCAGGGGGTTAGCCCCTCACCGCCCAAATCGACACCTTCATCCAGTGGTGATAGTGGCGGCTCCGAAAGTAAAAGCAGCGGCAAGAAGATCGTCAAGCTGGATCTGGAGGACCTGATCGGGAACCTGGAGAAATGGAAACAGGATGACCCTGACAAGTTCGAGTACCTCAAGAAGATTCTCCACATACCCTTCGTCCCGCCTAAGGACTACACCGCCCCCACGGTCCTGATATGGTACCCCTCGGCCAAGACTGATATCACCAGAAATGACAAGTTGGATATCTACGCCTGGGTGAAGAACGATAACCCCATCGAGGTCCGTTCGGACGTTTACCTCTGGCTGGAGTCCAAGGGTCCCGGTGAGGACAACTTCACGAGAGTTGGGTCCCAGAGGGTGATCCTCGCCAACGAGTACTCCAAAAAGAACAACGCCACCACCAGGGACTGGTCTGGCATAACCCCCTTCCCCGATTCGAAGGAGGTGGGGAATGCGACCTTCCGCATATGGTTCAACGATATGCACAGCACATACTACACCGACACCATGTACGAGAAGCCCTACCAGCAAGACGATTACTACAGCGTTCTCGAGCAGGACCTGGTCAACAGCCCCCCCGAAGTTGACGAGGGCAGCATCAGGGTCGACCCGCCTAGAGCCAGGTACAACGATCCGATCCGGTACGAAGCCCAGTTCGTCGACACCGATGGGGACATGATTAACGTTACCCTCCACGTCCTCGACGACCAAGACAGGGAATTTAGGAACGAGACCCAAGACGTGAAGTCTGGAACGAACGTTACCTTCGTTGCCAGCCAGTACGGCTTCTTCGGAGAGGGCGACGCAGGAAAGAACTTCTCCTACCGCTACACCTACGGCGACGGTCTAAACGACAACAGGACGGGAATATTTCCCGGACCCCACCTTTTGCCGAGCCCCAAGATATTCGTCTCGAACCCTGATGCAGAGCCCGCAGACGAAAACCGATACTGGTGGCAGAACTACAGGTTCAGCCTCAAGGTGAAGAACCCGGAGATAAGTAACCTTAGAATAGACCTTTACACCAGCACGCCGTCTCATCCCAACAAATATCAAGAGACGAAGATCATCAACACCTCAGAGGAGGCGCAAGACGTCCTCTTCGATATCAAACCCTTCGACGTCTCCGACGCCAACCAGAGCTTCACCTATTACTTCAAGTACTCGGCAACGGACCAAAACTCTCGAGAGGAGATGAGCGGCACCTCAGAAGGGAGGATCAACCCGAGGATCGTCGAGTATCCGATATACTCGAGGGTGACGATCTTGAACATCCTCGCCGTTCTGCTGGCAGCGCTGGTCGGTGGGATCGTGATTGAAAGGAGGCTTTATAGATGAGCAGCCTGAACGAGACGGTGGCCAGCGTCCAGGCCGTCGATATGTCGTCAAGCCTGGTGCCCGAAGGGTTATCTAACGCCCTAGCCAGCATCTCTTCGAACGGCCTTCTGGGCCTGGGGCTCTTCGTTCTGCTACTGGCCCTGGGAGTGGGGCTCCACTGGCTGAACATGGAGAGGACCTACCGGAGGGTGGCGGCCACCACCAACGTCGGCGAGATATCCCTGGACGAACTTCGCGAGGAGATGTTCACCCGCCAGGGATCAAACTTCAACGCTGCGGCCGCGACCGCTTGGATGCTCCTCTTTGCGGCCTTCGCATACTTCTACTTCCTGACGCCCGAGATCTTTCCTCGGCACAACTACTACCAGGTCCCCACCCTCTCCTCAGGTCCCCTGGGTTTTGCCACCTTTGGGCTAATGGTGCTGCTTTTGACCCTCGTTGCGGCCGCCTTTATCCCGAGGGAGCTTTACGGCTATTACGAGCTGTCGAGAAATATGAAGGCCGCCATAATGCTCACAGTGCCCTTGCTTGTGATATCCATAGTTCTCTCCGTCCAGCAGGGAACGATATTTCCCCAGGTGGAGCTGGGCTCGAGAATTGTGGCCTTTCTGGCCCTCTTCGCATCTGAGTTGGCGCTATTGTGGCCGATCTATGCCGAGGCCTTGGGAGGGATGAGATGAAGCTATGTATAGTCGGAATCGGGGGTTGTGGAGGACATCTGGCAGAGCGTTTCCTCAAAAACCAGGACGTGACCCTGCTGAAGAAGTCTCTGGGCGAGCACGTATCCTTCGGGGGGGTGAAGGGCCTCTGGCTTGAGGCCGACGTCGACGAGACAAAAGAACAGAACTTCTTTGGCTCCGGGGATGGAGGATGCTATCCCGGCTTTTTCATACCCCACGACGTAATCCGCTCCGAATCCAAGACCTCGAAGCTGATTGTGGACCGCTACGGGTACGACGTTAAGAAGCAGGGTTATATGAGGCAGGCCGAGTTTCTGAAGGCCGTCTTTGAGATATTCGAGACCGATGAGGACGTAAGAAACACAGCCGAATCCGAATACGATGGGGAGGGGAACCCCATACTGAGAAAGGCGTGGGATTGCATACGCGAGTACACTGTTCTTGCCGACTCCAAGGCTAACGACGACGCCTCGGAGACGACCGATGGCATCCTCTTCGTAGTCTCTCTTGGTGGCGGGACAGGGACAGGCTTCATAAATCCAATAACTGGATACATACGGGGTGAGAGGCCTGCATATCCCGTCTTCGTCCTGGGGGTCCTCACCGAGGAGGGGGCGGACTCTCAGCAGAGAGCGAAGGAGGCTAAGAGGGACCTGGGTGCCACCATCTCTATGTTCGACCTGATGACCAAAAAGATCGGCGTGGGAGTGGATGGGATTATCCTGATCGACAATCAGATCATGGTCAAGAAGTTCGGACAGGGCAATTATTCCGCCATAGACGATTACATCCATCAGGCCATGAGACCTTTCGTTGCAGGCCACCATTATCCTGGGGAGGACCCGGGGAGCACCCCGGTGCGAGAGAAGTTCATAGAGGGTCTGAGTCCAAGCCGTTCCCCCATACTGATTCCCTGCTATTGGCGGGAGAAGAGGCGAAAGGACCCCGAAGAGAACCTCGTCAAAAAGGCCCTATACGAGGGGAGGCTCTTCGGGTGCGATCCGAAAAAGGCCGAAAGAGCTTATGTATTCACTAGAGGGTTCATGAAGCTCGACGAGATCGTGAAGGCGGTGGCGGGGCAGACCGAACTAACAGAAGATCGGATTAATCCCTGGAGGAAGCTGGGAGAGAACCACTGGGATGAGATCCTGATCCTGCTGAGAAACCCCTACGGCGTGGAGAGAGGATGCGAGGTGAAGGGAACCCTGGAGCACCGTCTTCACAGGGTGATCAGGATGGCCCTCAAGTACATAGATGATCCTGAGAGCAACCTGGTGGAAGAGTGGATGAAGAAGCCAGAGGCCATCGAGGATTACTTCTACGGGGAGGATGGGATCCAGGAGCAGCTGAAGGAGGGACTCATCAGGATCGAGAAAGGAGAGAAGCCCTTCTTCCTCAACGAGCGGAACATCTTCGAGAGGACGAGCCGAGATTCCGGCGTTCACGAGCCCCATCGGGGCGGACACCAGATCGATGATGAGGAAATTCGCAGGATCGTGGAGGCCGAGGTGAGCAGATGCCTCGCGGAACGGGGCCTTTGAACCTGGTGCGAATTCCTGGAGCGGATTACAGGAGGACTAAAATCTGGCGAAGAAGTGGATCTTCCTGGTGGCTGCCATCATCTTGATCGGGGCTTACGCCCTCTTGCGCAGCGACGGGGGAGGGGACGGACCCCTCGGCGGCGACTTCGGCGGAAGGGATGGAAAAGATATACCGGACCCCTATTATCTGGAGCTGAAGCCCGCCGATGTCCAGAACCCCGATGACGTTATCAGGTACAGCAGCTCCATCAAGGGCTACGCCGCGGACCTTGACGTCTTCGAGAGGGCCGCCTTTTACGAGTGGTACTTCAAGAGCCACGGGTTTGACGTCTCCTTCGCCTACGCCGAGGACTTCGTCGGCAAGGGCAACGGCAACGGCCACGTCTGGCTTCTGGTGAGGAACAAGAAGGGCGAGGTGATCGAGGTGGACCCCTCCTTTTCGAAAGTCGGTGGCCAGTCGATGGTGCCCCTGAACACCGAGTACACCGTCTACGACCAGGAGTTTGAGAACATCTACGCGGCCTCAGACGTCCTCGACGAGGATAGGATGGCCTGGTGGAAGAACAAGAACGCCTGCGAGGTGCTGAACGAGAACGTCCTGGTGGCGGAGAAGGATAGGGCGAAGAGGATGGCGGAGGGCTAGAGGTCCGTGCGTTCTCTTTTTTCGCTTTTTTCCCTTTCTCTTTCTTTTCGTTTCTTTTCGCCCTTTCCGTCTTTTTCTATTTCCTATTTTTTTCTATTTCCAGAGGTCTCGTCCCTTGTGGGAGATGACCGGATCGACCTCGATCACATCTTCGGGGTAGGGCTCAAAGAAGGTCTGGCTCATCAAGTAATCGTTCTCGAACCTGACGGTCCAGGACTTGAGGAGGGTGGTGTTGGGGCAGATGGTGATCTTGCCGTCCCTGTACCTCTGGAGGTTGTCCAAAAACAGGGCCTTCTCGCCAGCCGAGAGTCGGTCTGAGAAGTAACCGAGGATGTGCATCAGTACGTTTATGTTGGAGGTGTACCTGGGGGCCCGGCAGAGCGCCCGCTTCAGGTGGGCCTCGTAATCCCCGACCACATCATTGAAGGGCCGGTGGTCGTGGTTTGCCACTATTTTGCCGAGGGCTTTTTGCTCGGTCTGGTTGTAGGCCATGAGGAGCATCTTGTTCTCGGTCTGGAACCGCACCATCTCCTGCATCGACCCCGACTTCTCGACCTTGCGGAAGCGAGCCAGGGTGAAGAGCTTTGTGAGGAAGTGCTCCTTCACCCGAGGGTTTCTCAGCCGTCCTTCGTCCTCCACCGCCAGGTCCGGATACCGGGCCAGGACTTCGGCGCCGAAGATGCCGGTGGCGTTCCTGGACACTGCCGCCGACTTTCCGGCGGTGGGGTAGGCTTTCGTGTTCTTGATGCCGCAGGATGGGGAGCTCGCCTTGAGGATGAAGCCATCCACCTCGCCGATAGAGTCGAGGAACTCTGCTGAGAAGCTCTGCATATCAGCTGTGACGTCCCGGCCCGTCGTCGGCTGGACGAGCCTTGTGTCCCTCTCTCCCCCCTCGGCAGAAGAGACGAGCCTGAGCGATCCTCTGGGAACGCCGAGGCCGATCTCCACTTCGGGGCAGACCGGCAGAAAATCGACGTAGGGCGTGAGGCTCTTTACGAAGTCGCTAGAGATGATCTGGCCGTTGTACCTGCAGTGGTCGAACTCGATGCACCTGCTCACCACCACCTTCGGCTTTGCGAACTCTCTCAACCAAGCGACCTCCGGCATATTCTTTAGGGCCGGAGGTAGTTAAAACTGGCGCGAATTCCTGAGCTTCGACGACCGCCGTGCCGTCGGCGTCGGGCGGCGCGGGATCACTCCGGCCCTTCCTTCCCGTCTTCGGAGAACTCGTCCAGCAGGGCCTTGAAGCGGGGGTCGTCCCGGATGAACTCGAAGTCGGGGTCCTGGCGCGCCCAGTCCGCAGTCTGCTGTTTTTTCTCCAGGGCGGTTCTGAGCAGCGCGAGGGCGGCGTCGGCGCTCCCGCAGACCGCCTCGAAGCAGGCGCGGGTGTATTCGTTCTCCCTCTCGATAAGATCGCGGGCGAGTTTGCACGCTTCGGCGCTCTCGGCTTCTTTCCCAAGCTTGCGGTATAGGCGGGCGAGGGTGATGTAAAGTGTCGCAGATTTCATTCCAAGTTCTGCTGTCTTCTCGAAAGCTTCGAGGGCATCTTCGTAGCGGTTCAAAATGTTGAGGACAAGGCCCTTGCCTTGCCAAGGAATGGCGTTTTGCGGATCGAGTTCGACCGCTTTCTCGAAAGAATCAACGGCTTCCTCCCACCTCAATAATTTGCTGAGGGCATAGCCCTTGCCTTGCCAAACAATGGCGTTTTGCGGATCGAGTT
>CAZNGI010000003.1:14167-38779 GCA_964572505.1 uncultured Methanotrichaceae archaeon
TTGCTGAGGGCATAGCCCTTGCCTTGCCAAACAATGGCGTTTTGCGGATCGAGTTCGACCGCTTTCTCGAAAGAATCAACGGCTTCCTCCCACCTCAATAATTTGCTGAGGGCATAGCCCTTGCCTTGCCAAACAATGGCGTTTTGCGGATCGAGTTTTATCGCTTTCTTGAATGATTCGAGGGCATCTTCGTAGCGGTTCAAAATGTTGAGGACAAGGCCCTTGCCTTGCCAAGGAATGGCATTTTGCGGATCGAATTCGATCATTTTCTTGAATGATTCGAGGGCATCTTCGTAGCGGTTCAACATGCCGAGGGCAAGGCCCTTTCGGAGCCAAATATTTGCGTTCCGTGGATCGAGTTCGATCGCCTTATCGTAACATTTAAGGGCAGTCTCGAATTGTCCCAATTCCAGATAAGCGATGCCACGAAAAAGGTAATCCGAGGCTGAAGTTGGATCTGACTTTAATAACAGGCTGGATAGCTCTATAACTTTTCTGAATTGCTTTTTCAACAGAAAAACAAGAATAAGTCTGCGGTAATTTATTAGAATCCCCTTTTCATCTTTTAAACGCTCTCTTATATTCATTGATTTTCTTGAGTAGTCATTACCCGTATCTAAATCATCCAACTTAAAATAAGAAATAGCAAGGTCCATATATAATTCTGCTTTTTTATAATCATCATTTACCGTTCCTAGCAAATATTCATCTAACTTTATCCTTTCTCTCATGGCAGCTACATCAATCTTCTCTTCAAAGATCGGCAACTTGTAATAAACGGATTTTGGCTCTGAGAATGTTGGTTCAATCCCCGTCATTCCTTTCTCGTTGAGGTTGTATGTCCTGCTTCTGTATCGATATAAGTCCGGAGCGTGTTTCTGTATCTCTCTTATCTCATATTCGCTTACGGTCATTAAAACAGGTCTTTTGATTTGATAAAACAGGTCACGATGCAGATTCAAGTATCCTAGAACTGAAGGAAATTGACTGGAGATCCCGTAAATCAGATAAACCGCGTTATCAGGAGTACGCTCCCACTTAACCAGCATTTCAAGCAGATTGCCGTCATCTCTCAGGTCCACCGGGCGTACATCAAAATTATTCGATTTTAAAAGCTGACTTAACCCTTCTCGGTCTTCTGTGATGGCAAAGATTAAGCTGTTCTTACTCTTCGCCAGCTTCAGCTCGTTCAATAATTCCCTTGATGGCAGGATGGATGTCATACCAGACCTCATCGTTTGAATATTCAAGTATAGCAAGGCAGAAAAGCAGATCCTGGAATTTATCTCCGTCAACTTTGCCCTTCATTCTCATAACATCTTTTAAAATCTCGATGTCCTCTGGGTTCAGAATCCTGATGTAATCGTTCTTGGTATCGGCAATGGACTGTTCTACATCCGGCACTTCTATCCTGCTTCTACCATCGGTATTTGCAATATTCCCAGCAGATCTTATTATCCTTATAAACTCCGTCATAACTCCTGCGGAATATTCGATCGCCAGCTTAAGAGCATCTTCTGATATTAGCGATTCGTCCATCCTCTTCAGAGCTACCTTCTTCATCAGATCGAAGCCTTTAGGATCTGTCTCACCACGCCTATTACGAATATTTATATTTCCTAGATCTATACTATCATCAAAATACTGAAGAACTATCTGTCGTTTTTTATTTGAGAATTGCAATGGCTGAGGAATCGTGTAAATAATCTTGCAAATTGGCGACGTCAACTCAGCCCCATGTTTGTAGAATAGCTCTTCTCCCTTCTCCAAATTCACCTTATCGAGATCGTCGATTATGACGAGAATCTTCTTATCGAGTTTTTCTTCCGCCTCGGTTATTATCTTATTCACAGCATATATCAGATCGCTTAACTGTGGTTGTATGACCTTCCTGGTAACTTCTCTAGTAGACGCTTCCGTCTTCATCTTCCCGGTGATGTTCAAGAAGAACGCAGAAAAGCCCGTCTTAACCTCTCCGCTCAATCCCAAACTTTTCTCATTTTCTATAACTTTTTCAGACCAGGTATCAAGATAACCGCTCAATTCTTTACTCAATTCGACATTTTCCGAGACTTTTTTATAAATCTCTGCCGCTACGATGAGTAAAATGTCAGAATATTCTATATCATATAAATTTAGCTTATCCCTAATTGAGAAAGGCACTATGAGTAGATCATTCTCTAAAAGCTCAGATAGCCTGTTGAGTTCGGTGCTCTTACCATTTCCCCTGCTTCCTACAAAGAGGTACTTCAACGGCCTCCTGCTCGATCGGAGTGCATTTGCATGCCTATCTATTGGACTTTCTCTCCTCACGTAATATTCCTTGAGCGTCTCTCCGATTAGCGCCTCTTGTGGGTCGAATATGTCGTAAACGTCTGATAGGGATTTTGCTTTCATGCTCTCCACAAGCTCCTTTTTTGTTGCGTTATTCTTTATTAAATTTTCCACGCGAATTATTTAAAATTTCATCACCTTCTAATACCTCCCTCACCTTCGCCTCGAACTCCTCCACGCTTCCCGCATTCTCGATCCGCAAATCCGCCGCCCGGATCGCTTCACCCATCCCCCAGCCAAGCTCCCGGGCGTCCCGATTCGCCACGGCCTCTGCGAGGTCCCGCTCGTTGGCGTCGTCGGACCTGCCCCTGGATCTGATCCGCGCGAGCCGGACCTCGTCGGGGACGTAGACCTCGATGAGCTGAAAGCCGTTGGAGCTTGCCCTGAAGAGGTCCACCTCGGATTTGCTCCTGATCCCCTCGACGACGACCACGGGCGCCTTCGTTTCGCGGATCTTCGCGAGGCACCGGGCGGCGATGGCGGCCGGGCCCTCCTTTTCCCGGAGGTCGTTTCCAACATTCCCGAGGTTCTTGTCAGTGGGGGCAAGATCCCTCCGCGCCGCCTCCTCCCGGATGACGTCGCCCATGACGACGACGGGTATATTCATCTCTCTTGCAACGTCTGCTGCCACCGACTTGCCGGAGCCGGGCATACCCACAAAGCCCACGATCTTCAATTCTCGTCACTCCCACTGATCGTCCTTCTTCGCCCTCTGATCTATCGTCGCCGCCTTTAATCTTCGTCGAAATCCTCGTCGTCTCCTCTCGACCTGTACACGGCCTCAATCCCGATCAGCTTCTTCACCGCCTCGGCCAGATCCCTCAGCTCTTTTGCCGGGACCGGGTCGAAGGGCTCCTCACCCTCCCGCGGCCTTCCCTGCTGGATGGTGAGGGGGGAGCCTATGCCGAGGTTTCGAAGATGCTCCCCGATCGTCCCCACCTCCTCGGAGGAGGGCATCTCCGGAAACACTGTCGTCCTCACCTCCAGGGGGACATTGAGGCTGAGGCAGGTTTTGAGGCACTCTTCGACCCTCGGCGCCACGTTATCCCTCCCTGTGGCCCTGGCGTATTCGGGGTCAACTAGGGGGGCCTTCACGTCCAGAAAGACATGGTCGATTAATTCGGCTTCGAGGAGGTCTCTGAGAACCTCAGGGTAAAAGCCGCAGGTCTCGACCCCCACCTTCAGCCCCAGCTCTTTTGCGAGGCCGGCGATATCCCGCGCCGCCCGGGGCTGGGCCAGAGGCTCGCCTCCCGAGAGTACGACGGCGCTCACGAAGGGCGAGGCCGACCTGATCATCTCCTCGACGACGGCCAGATCCTCGAAACTCTCCCCCGATCGGAGATGCCAGTTCTGGCAGTGGGGGCACTTGAGGGGGCAGCCCCTCAAAAATACGACGATGGCGGCAACGCCGGTCCAGTCCACCGTGGAGAGGGGTACGATCCCCCCCAGGTTCACCCGGCGGCTCTGATCAAGATTTTCCTCTTTCATCTCCAAGTTCAAGCCTCCCGTTCACATCCTTATGCTCGCGCCCTTCTTCTCACGATCTTTCGCTCACGCCCTTTTGTTTGCGTCTTATCCGGCCCCTGTCCTGAGCTGGGCCATCACCTTCTCTGCGATCTTGGGGCCGACGACCTCGGCTATCTCGGCCGCTTTTGCTTCCCTCAGCTTGTCGAGGCTGGTGTACCCGGCTCGATGAAGCCTTCTCGCCCTCACCCTTCCGACGCCCTTCAGGTCCAGGAGGCTGAGGAGATCGGGTCCCGCGCCGTAGTGGATCCTCTTTTCGAGCTGGTGGATCCTGTATGTGGCGCCAAGCTCCAGGTGCTCTGAGAGACGCCCCGCCGAATGCATCAGCCACTCGGCGGTCTCGGCCACCCTCCTTATGTCGCCGGGCCCTACCCTGAACCGATCGGCGATCTTCTCCTCCTCGGATTCGGAGATCCAGTCGAGAAGGAGGGCTGAGGTCTTCGCCTCCCTCATCATCCAGTCGTAGTTGTCCTCGGGACAGAACTCACCATAATGCTGATCGACGAACTCCTCGACCCAGCCGTCCGATGCCTTGATGTAGAGGGGGTCCATGTCGGGGGTCATGGTGATCAGGTGAAGGAGGGTCAGATCCGTGATCTTGATTTTCTCCTTGGACCGCAGGTTATCAACGACGATCCTGGCGCTGAGAGGATCGATGTAGAGCCTTGAGACGAGCTCCCCCAGGGGCGTTGGCCGAAGGTCGGCCTCGATCATCTTGCTATCGATCAGGAATTCGAGGACCTTCTCGATGGTGGCGTCCAGGTGCCAGGCGTCCTGCTGGTGAGCGTAAAATGTGGAGTCGACGAACTTCTTCAGGTCATCGGCGCTTGTTGCAAAGCCGGTCGCCATCGTCGATAAAAGGTGGGTTCGGAGGGCGGGCTCCATGGCGAGCTTCGAGAAAATCTCCTCAGGCTCGCCGTGGACGTAATGGTCCATAAGATCCCTCATCTCGGAATCGCTTTTTGCCATGAGAAACGACTCGCCCCTTGGGTCGAGACCGGGCCTTCCGGCCCTGCCCGCCATCTGCCGATACTCCATCACAGGTATCGCCACCATCCCTCTCGCTCCCTCGTACCGCTTGTAACTTCTTATCAGAACGCGCCTCGCTGGAAGGTTCAGGCCCGCGGCAAGGGTCGGGGTCGAGGCTATGACCTTGATCTCGCCGGACCGAAACCCCCTCTCAACGATGGCCCTCTGCTCGGACAGAAGACCGGCATGGTGGAATGCGACTCCGCCTTTGACGCACTCTGCCAGCTTCTTTCCCGTCTCGCTTTCGCCTGTCGCCAGCACCTTCTCAGATAGGCGCGAGCTCTCCCGGCCTTGGCCCTGACCCTGGCTCGGCCCGTCCGTCCTTTTTGAGACAACCCTTGCCAGCTTTGCGGCCGTCGCCTCGGCGTTACGCCTGCTGCTCTCGAAGATCAGGATCTGGCCTCCCTGGTCCATGGTGTCCTCGACGAGGTCGACGAGGTCGTCCCGGCTGGAGGATATGGAGACCGTCTCTCCGGGAAAGTGGAGCTTTCCGTCGCAGATGACCCCCTCCTTCAGCTCCACCGGCCTCCACCGGCTCTCGACGAGGTCCGCCGAAAGCCACGATGCGACCTCGCGGGCGTTGGCCACCGTCGCGGATAGGCCGAGAACCTGCATATCCGGGTTGATCCTCATGAGCTTGGTTATCGTCATCTCGAGGGTGGGCCCTCGGTTTGTTGAATCGAGGAGATGGATCTCGTCGACGACCAGGACCGATAGGTCCCGGATCCACCGGGCACCGTTCCTGATCAGGGAGTCAGCCTTCTCCGAGGTGGCAACTATTATCTGATTTCGTCCCAGATACTCGTCCCGCCTCTCCATATCGCCGCTGGAAAGGCCCACCTTCACGCCCAGACCCTCAAACCGCGAGAAGGCGGCCTGTTTCTCCGAAGCGAGAGCCCGCAGGGGAACGATGTACAGCGACCGCCCTCCTCCCAAAGCGGCCTTCAGCATCGCAAGCTCCGCCAGCATAGTCTTTCCGGCGGCCGTCGGGACCGAGACGAGCAGGTTCTTCCCCTCTAAGAGGCCCCTCTCGATCGCCTCGGCCTGGGGCGGATAGAGCTCTCTTATCCCCTCTTTCTGATAAAGTTCCACCACCTCTCTGGGGAGCCAGATGGTCAGATCTTCGATATCAAGCATCGCTTCCTCTACTCTTATATACAACGTGACATTTACTATCTCGCAAAGCTACGCCGCCCCGCGATCCTGGTCAGATCCCGGCGGGGGCGACGCCGTGGATGTATACTGCTGATGGAGATAATATTCCATGTACTCTGATCGGATAAAATCCCTCCCACCATACCCCTTTGCAGCAATTGACAGGTCGAAGCTTGCGGCCCAGAAAAAAGGGGTGGACGTCGTCGACCTCGGGGTCGGCGATCCGGACCTGCCCACCCCCAAAAAAATTATCGATGCTCTCTGCGAGGCGGCAAAGAACCCCGACAACCACCAGTACCCCTCCTACGAGGGTAAGATTGAGTTCCGGACGGCCGTTGCCGAATGGTACAAAGAGACCTTCGGCGTCGACCTCGACCCCGAGTCCGAGGTCCTCGCCCTGATCGGCTCCAAAGAGGGGATCGCGCACGCGCCCCTGGCATTTTTGAACCCGGGAAACCTCGCCCTCATCCCTGACCCCGCATACCCCGTCTACAAGACCGCCGTCGAGTTTGCAGGAGGCGTTCCGGTCATCCTACCCCTCAAAAGAGAGCGGGACTTTCTCCCAGACCTGGACGCCATAAGCTCCGACGTGGCCCGAAAGTCGAGGCTGATCTTTCTCAACTACCCAAACAACCCGACAGGTGCCTGCGCTGACGTCGGGTTTTTCAAAAAGCTCGTCGACTTTGCAGTGGATAACAACCTGATCATCCTCCACGACAACCCCTACTCCGAGGTCTACTTCGGCGAAAAAAGGCCGCCCTCGATCCTGGAGGTCGAGGGTGCCCGCGAGGTCGCCGTCGAGTTTCACTCACTCTCCAAGACCTGCAACATGACCGGCTGGAGGGTGGGCTTCGTCGTCGGAAACCACGAGATCATAAAGGGCATCGGCGACGTCAAGAGCAACATCGACTCCGGAAACTTCGGCGCCGTCCAGGACGCTGGGATTGTAGCTCTCAAAAATTCACGGGAGGTCGCCGCCGATATGAGAAAGACCTACAAGGAGAGGGTCGAGCTCCTCTATGCGGGCCTGAAGAAGATCGGCCTTGAGGTCGAAAAGCCGGAGGCGACCTTCTACCTCTGGGCCTGGACCGGCGGCAAATCCAAGGAGTACACGAGAAAGCTGATCGACAAGCTCGGGATCGTAGCGACGCCGGGCGTCGGATTTGGCGACTATGGCGAGGGGTACGTTCGGTTCTCGGTCACCCAGCCGACCGAGAGGATCACCGAGGCAGTGAAGAGGATGGAGAAGATGGTGGCAGAGGAGAAGGCCCTCTGACCGGAAGGGAGGTGATGGATTTGCTCGAAGATTATTCGGCCCCAAAGATCGAATCGAAGTGGCAGCGGAAGTGGTCTGAGGAGGGCATCTTTCAGGCGGAACCGGCCCTCAAAAAGAAGTTCTTCATAACGATACCTTACCCTTACCTGAACGGAAACCTCCACGCGGGCCACACGAGAACCTTCACCATCGGCGACGTAGTCGCAAGGTATCGGCGGATGAGGGGAGAGAACGTCCTCTTTCCCATGGGCTTCCACGTCACGGGTACGCCCATCGTCGGCTTAAGCGAGCTTGTGAAGAACAGGGATCCCGAGATCGAGAAGGTCTACACCGAGCACCACGACATCCCGCCGGAGGTCTTCTACACCCTGACGACGCCCCAGGCGATCGTCGACTACTTCAGAAGAGAGTCGAAGACGGCGATGCAGTCGATCGGCTACTCCATCGACTGGAGGCGGGAGTTCACAACGACAGATCCCGCCTACAAGAAGTTCATCGAGTGGCAGTATTTCATCCTCCGGGGGCTCGGGTACGTCACCAAGGGAAGCCACCCGGTGAGGTGGTGTCCAAACGACGAAAACCCCGTCGAGGACCATGACATCCTCAAGGGCGAGGAGGCGACGATCATAGAATTCGCCCTGATCAAGTTCAGGATGGGCGACCAGATCCTACCGTGCGCCACCCTCAGGCCCGAGACGGTCTTCGGTGTCACCAACCTCTGGGTCAACCCCGAGATCGTCCACGCCGTCGCCAGGGTCGACGACGAGACCTGGATCGTAAGCCAAGAGGCCTACGAGAAGCTGACCTACACAGATAGGTCCGTGGAGAGGATTGGGGAGATGAGGGGCAGAGACCTGATCGGCAAAATGGTCACCAACCCCCTCACCGGAGCCGAGGTTCTGATCCTTCCCGCATCCTTCGTCGATCCGGACAACGGCAGCGGCATCGTGATGAGCGTTCCAGCCCACGCCCCTTATGACTACCTGGCGTTGAAGGACCTCTACGACCGGGATCTGAGCGGCTACGGGATCACCGAGGACCTTCGAAAAATTGAGTTCATCTCCCTGATCGAGGTACCCGATTACGGCGAGTTCCCCGCCGTCGAGGCTGCAGAGGAGCTGGGCGTTGTGGACCAGAACGACCCCAAGGCCGAGGAGGCGACCAAGCTCGTCTATCGAAGGGAGTTTCACAACGGCGTTCTCAAGGAGAGGACCGGAAAGTACGCCGGTACCGCCGTCTCCAAGATCAAGGACATACTCCTCGCAGACCTGATCGAGCAGAAGATCGCCGAAACCTTCTACGAGTTCAGCGAGACCCCCGTCATCTGCAGGTGCGGGACCCGGTGCGCCGTCAAGATGGTCAAGGACCAGTGGTTTTTGAACTACTCCGACCCCGAATGGAAGGGGCGAGTCCTCGAGTGCCTGGCGAGCATGAGGCTCATCCCCGAGGAGATCAGGACCGAGTTTGAGAACAAGGTCGACTGGCTGAAGGAGAAGGCCTGCGCTCGGAGGAAGGGCCTTGGCACTAACCTTCCCTGGGACAAGGAGTGGCTGATCGAGTCCCTCGGCGACTCCACCATCTACATGTCCTACTACATCCTGGCAAAGTATGTCAACGCCGGGATGAAGATCGACAATCTCGTTCCCGAGTTCTTCGACTACATATTCCTCGGCAAGGGAGACCCAGGCAATGTCGCCGATCTGACGGGTATACCCCTCGAGACGGTCCTTCAGATCAGAGAGGACTTCCAGTACTGGTACCCGGTCGACCTGCGGTCCTCGGGAAAGGACCTGGTGGCAAACCACCTCCTCTTCTTCCTATACCACCACGTGGCGATTTACCCGCCGTCTCTCTGGCCCAAGGCGATGGCCGTCAATGGCTTCGTATCCCTTGAGGGAAAGAAGATGTCCAAGTCCAAGGGGCCGCTCCTCACCCTCCGGCGGGCCGTCGACGCCAATGGGGCCGACGTCACGAGGCTTTACATACTCTCGAACGCCGAGCACACCCAGGACGCCGACTGGCGAAACGAGGGCGTCGAATCGACGAGGCAGCAGGTGTTCAGGTTCTACAACATTGCAAGAGAGATCATCGCTGACGAAGAGATCGACGAGCAGGCAGAGCCCGAGCTGATCGACCGCTGGATGGTAAGCCAACTTCAAAAGAGGATCTCAGAGACGACGGAGGCCCTGGAGTTGATCCAGACCCGCCGGGCGGTCCAGAACGCCTTCTACCACATGATCAACGACCTTCGCTGGTACCAGCGGCGGGGCGGAAAAAACCAGCTCAGGTCAGTCCTGGACGTCTGGGTGAGGCTGATGGCTCCCTTCACGCCCCACGTCTGCGAGGAGATCTGGGAGGAGATGGTTGGCGGGGGCGTCGGCGCAGGCGGTGCCGTGGTCGGGGGTGACGGATACGTCTCCCGCGCCCGGTGGCCCGAGGCCGACATTCAGCTCATAGATCCTGAGGCCGAGATGGCCGAGGACCTTCTGGAGAGGACCCTCTCCGACGTCGAAGAGATCATCAGGGTCACAAACCGACAACCTGAGAAGATCACCCTATTCACCACCCCATCATGGAAGAGGGTGATGCTGAAGGCGGCCCTGGACCTGAAGGAGGCTGGAAGTCTCGACGTCGGCTCGATCATGAAGACGGCGATGGTCCTTCCCGAGGTCGCGGCCCACAAGAAGGAGGCTCCAAAGTACGGCCAGAGGCTGATGAAGGGGGCTCATGCCCTCAACTCCGACCCCCTCTCCATCGACGAATTTGAGACCCTCTCGTGGGAGAAGAGGTACCTGGAGAAGACCTTCGGCTGCAAAGTCGAGGTATACTCGGCGGACGAGCCCGGCGAGGACCCCATGGGCAAGAGCAGGAACGCGGAGCCCGGCCGGCCCGCGATCTTCATCGAGTGAAATATTCTATCGCGGAGTGGCTGATCAGAAAACGGATGCGAGAGACGGGAGAGACCATCCCGAATCAGCTAAAGAAGCCAACACAAAAGCCAACATTCAAGTGGATAGCTTTTCTGTTCATGGGAGTTGCAGAAGTTACAATCTGGATTAATGGTGAAATGCACCTGAAGATTGCGAATCTGAATGATAATCTTGTTAAGATTATTCGACTATTGGGGCAGGATTGCGAAAAATACTATGGATTGGAGCGTTGATGCGGAATGCGGGTTGTATCACTGATCATCTTTCATAGGCTATCTCCTCTCGCTTCATCAAAATAGGTTGAATCTACTTCGCGTAAAATCTTATAAATGAATAATGGTAACTATTCAGCTATCCCGAATCGCCCGCATGATGCTGATTTTGGTTATGAAGGCATGCCGACAAACAATTTGCGCTAGAATGGAAAACGATATCTACTGACGAAGTTACTTGAAGTTAGCTCTCTGGAACTGGCCACGCGACATCTCATCAATTGAGTTTGCCGATGCTGGTTGTTGGGTGCTGAATAGTTACGAATAATGTAGTTTAGTATAACAGTGGGATTCATTGGTCATCGGTTAAGGATTTTGAGCTACATAATCTTGCAGTTTTTCACACGAATTACGCGTTGCATAAACGAGGTACGATTTCAAGAATGGCTTGCTGTAACCTCTTTGATCAAGCCAATCTCACCGGACTTGCTACCGAGATCGCTGCCACATCGCGATTCTTGCCTTAACCGATGACCCATGCAGTGGGATTGAGACTCTGGTCGAAAAGCGTTAGCGGGAGTGCGGGGGAAGGGAATTTCGCACGCTTTTACTAGTAACCAGCATAAGGCCCACGGGCCTTAAGGTGACTTTTCGTTGGTATAGCCGTCTTCACAGAGGCACTGAGGGTGTCCATGGGCGACATACGAGCCGTTAGAATAGGGTTTGTTGATCCCCACCTTCTGACCGGCCATCATTCGACAGATCGGGCAGGCGCTGGGGTGGATGATCCAAAACTTGAACTTAAGCTTCTCTTTCCGGGCTGCCCTCTGATTATTCATCAGCCCGGTTATGTGAAGCTCGCTCCTTTCGATCCTTTTTATCCGGGTGGGAGATACCAGATAAGACTCATCTATCCTTCGGGCAAAGGCCCGATGGTCCAGCGGTTCCCGGTTAACCTCTTTCAGGATGCGCTTCATGTCGGTGTTGTTAAGGTGGCCCTTCAACGTCTGGAATTGAGGGAGAGAAGCCAGCATGTCGGGATCATTCGACCACATGACCTCTGCCAGCCTGTGGTTCTTGGCATCGACGGCCTTGAGGAGACGGCGTAAGGTGGCGTCGTCGTCCCTCAGCGCCCCTTTGTGGCCCTTATCGAAGTAGCCCGCACCCTGGAGGATTCCCGTCACTTCGGGCACGATCGACTGTAACACGTTGACGGGTTCCATGTCACCTCAGAGTAACAGGGTGCGGAAAGCCTCTTCGCCGTTCAAACCAGTAGCGGGCCGTACCTTCTTAACCTCAGAACCGAAGCCAGTATCGGGGAATAGCCTGATCCAATCCCCGTTCTCGATCAGTGCCTCACAGATCACCTTGGCGTCGGATAAGGTCAGAGCGCCCAAATCTGTCCAGTAGCTAACGCTTTTTTCCTCCCATCTGCAAGCGAAGTCTTCCCAAGTTGTCACCTCGATCTCGGCGGAACCGCCATCAACCGCCACAACACGAAGGTTCGGGATAGGATCTTCGAGATAGAGGGTCGTCGTGATCTGATAGACGTTCGTATAAAAATTCGAGCTGTACTTAGTACGGGTCGCATAAGCTCCAAAGTCGATAGATTCGGTTTTGGGGGTCGCATCAAGGTATCCGTAGATGGTTATGATGTGAGCGACCGCCTCGCCGTCGGTCTTGGTGGCCTTTACCTTGAACCCCTCTTCATAGGTAAGGGGCGTTATAGGCAGATCGGCAACGTCGGCTAGGTCGTCGTACATCACCAAAGCCCCCTCTACCCCCCGCTGGCCGACCTGATTCAAGTAGCCAGACGCCAGACTCACCTAGACCGCCCCCCCATGGATAAGTAAGGTTCCAAGAATCGGTAGGCTTCCCAGCTCCGAAGAGGCGTCCCCCGGACCCCGCCGCCCTGCATCGAGGAGTCGAAAGTCTCGGAGAGGTCGGATAGTTTGAAAGACTTCACGCCACCCTCTTGAAGGGCTCGCCGGGCGTCGTTTGTGGTCGTCAACCGGGCTATGATCTCTTCGAAAACCGCGTTTTTGATGGCTTGAGGGACCACAGCATCGCCGCTTGAATCAAGATCAGCAACTCGCCACCCACCGCGCACCTTTACAAGTCGCGGCCACTGGAGAGGCTGAATCGTGATATCGGTCTCGTACTTTTTGCCGATGAAAAGTAAACTATCAACGATCTTGGAAGAGAACTTCAAGGCGTCGTCTTTATCTCCAGCCCCGGCCCCGGTCCATGCAGCAGAGTCGGGCCGATCGGCTACGTAAGCATCCATCTCGGCGCTTGTTACATATTCGGTCATGATTTACCTCGATAAACAGAAGGTGGGGGCGGGGAAACCAGCCCGCCCCGTGGCGAGGTGCCGGGGTGCATCTCAGCGGAGGGGGAAGTGACAAGCCCCTCCTCGTCTCGCCACATATGATGCTAGACCATCGTGATGTTTTACAGACTCGTCAGGTTGACGAGTCTGCACTTTGATTCAAGGCAATTCGTAGGCTTCGAGCGTTCCCGCTATGTCGGTGTTCGACGTGTCGGTTATGTCGATGTGCAGTGTGCCGTCTGCCTGGAGGTATCGAGCCGTTTCTATGGGTCCGATAACGTACTCATCGTTGGCAACGAGGACGGCACCGGTCGCCAGATCTCCAAGACCTCTTCGAAATGTCGGATGGGCGTCGCCAGCCTTCAGAGTCACGTCGCCAGAAGTCCCCGTTCCCGCGCTGATGTGAACGAGAATCATCATACGCTTGAAGTTCGCGCCCTCGGCGATGACGTGATGGTTCCCCTTGTCGATCGCGTCCGGAGTTTCACGAGCAGCCCATGCCCCGGCCAGTTCATTTACGGTAATTTCGGATCTTACCATTTAAACCACCTCATCAGCTCGGAGCGCAAGTCAGAACGACAAGCCGCGCGGGATTGACGACCTTCGCGCCGTAGACGTGCAAGCCCCGAAGAGCATCCGCAAAGAATTTGTCCGGTCTATACGCTTCGACCTCGTTAACAGAGTCGGCGAAGGTGCAAGCCCCGGCGTCACCGGCTATGACCTTGTAGTGATCCCCGGCGCTGTTCGGCACGCTGTTTGACTGGAGCACGTCGAAGCCATAGATCCGGCCTATCTGACCGTTCTTCATGACATTTTCGACACCGCTCCACATGGGCGTTGTGATCGTGGTCTCTTTCAGCATTACAGCCACAATCCAAGGGGGCAGGATGATAAACCGGCCCTCGTTAGGAACGTTGGCCTCGTCAAGAACCTTCTTACATGACAAGATCTCTGTGGTCACGATGTTTGTCGTCCCGTCGAAGATCTTATCGGACCCGTCTGCACCCACCGCGCCAGCCGCTCCAGCGGCCATGACGGCGGCTATGATCTGATCTGCGGCGTCGCTTAGCTGATAAGCCGCGTCCTTTGTGGCGGATTCCATCAGCTTAACGTTCATCTGCGCCTTGTCTACGTCCTCGATTCTGAAGTTAAAATATTTCGCCGTGTCGATCTCAAGAACCGTGCTGGCGTCGTCAAGCTCTTCAGGATCGCTAAGCCCGGTCGTCTTGTCGTAGTTTCCGATCGTTATCGGTCCGTGGGCGACAATTCGCACGCTGTCGCCCTTCCCCTTGATGTCGCCCTCGTAGTCTCTGTTGATGACTCCGAGCTGGCCGAACACTTGGGACTTCTGGAGATTTTGGAGGATTTGTGCCGCCCAAACCTCGCCTATGAAATTCGTTATTGCCATGTGATCTTACCTCACTTCAAGGCCCCTTCTTTCATTTGAGCCTTGATCCGGTCCATGTTGTCGATGATCTCTTGCGGATTCATGGCTTTGACAGATTCGCGGGTAAGCGGTTTCTTCACTTCGCCCGCCGGATTGCCAGAACCACCCACAGGCGGCTTAGGTCCGAGTTCTTTAAGCAATTTCTCGCCGTCGTCGATAAGCTCCTTCTCTGTGGCCCCGGATAGCCTAGCAGCTAACCCGGCTGGAAGCTTCAAAGACGCGGCGACTTTTGCTTTCAGAGAGTCCATGGAGGCGTTTTCGTATTCCGCCACTTTGACTTTCAAGGCGTTGTATTCGGTCTCAAGCGATTCATACTTCGCCTTGTCTCTGGCGTGCCTATCCTGGACTATTCGGTCCAAGTCGCTCTGCGTAAATTTCTTTTCTTCATCGTCCGACATGGTTTGAATCTCCGAGTTGACGGCCTCGTTTGCCTGCATAAGAATATGCTGGCTTGATATATAAATGTAATCTTATAGTGTCTCAGAATGTTGTTAAAAAAGGATACTTCAAACCCTGTGGCCCATGGACCACAAGCGAATCAAAAAGGTGATTTCACCCTATTGACTTTAGACTGTCCTTAGACCGCTTGTGCGGGAGTGCCGCACAAGCGATAATAGAAGATCGGACGGCGGCTGGTGGCGACAGGAAAGCACCGACTATCGAGAATCGGTTAAGGCCCATGGGCCTGAAGCGGTAGAACGGAAACAAGCCAGTAATGTACAAGATAGTACAACCGTTAGGGAACATGGTCCCGAACGGTAATCCAGCGACTTCATCCGCTTCATCGATCAAACCGTCAAGTTGACGGTTTGATTTGTGATCCCCGCCTGTTTTCTGGTTCTGTGATATTTCACCCTGGTTTATCCTCGAATATCACAGATCGAAGGGCGTCGTGAAGGTAGCGTCGACTCGACGCTAGGGTTAAGGGGTTTCTTTTCTTAAGACAGAGGCCGACTCGACCTCTTATATAAAAAATGGTCTCAGAGGTTTTCAAATCCTCAAATTGAGTACTTGATTCTTTGCTCCGCCTGTCGCCACCATGGACCACAGGCGGACAGTCTAAAGTCAGGTGAGGAGGCTTGTGCTTATCACGCTCTCCTCTTTGATCCGGGCCTCCTCTGCATCCAAATCCTCCTCGGAGGCGTCCGGGTCCAGCCTTCGGAGACTTCCCCGCGTCGAAGTGGCCCCGGCATCTTTGCGAGTGGCCTCGATTCTTGCAGCCTCCATCGGATCGGCGGGAAGCGATGACCTCCATTCTAGGGAGACATTGGAAAGAAGGGACGCCCCCGGCATACGTGAGGCCCGCTCAAGCTCGGCGGTGGTGACCAGGACGGTGACGAGGCCTGTTTTGGTCCTGAGTCTAAGCCGGTTGACCTTGGCTAACATCGGCAACAGAAGCCTCTTAAGGGCGCTGCCTGATTCGGCCAGCCCGTTCTTAGTATCCCCGAAAAGCACCTTGGACATTTCGGAGACCACAAAGAGCTGATCGAGAAGAACCTCGATCTGTGAGAAGGTCGATCCCATCTGAGCATCCCACGTAAGGATCTTTGGGGGCTGTTCGCCTTCACCCAAAACGATGTACCTCTCATCACTCGCCCAAACCACCTCGCCCGTTAGTGGATCTTTGACCCTAAGACCGGCCGGGCCACACATCCAGGGATCGGCGAAAACATCCAAAGTAGACGATACCTTGATGATCCTCCTTTCGATCTCCTCAACTATGTCGGAGATATCCTTGAAGTCGTCCATCCCGAACACGCCGCCGCCGTCCTTTATGTTATGGAATGAGAACACCAAAAAGCCAGGCACGCCGGTTTCCTCTACCTCTTGCAGGGCTGCATACCTCTCGATGGTGGATAGGTCCACAGGTTCTTTGATCTCGGTGCCGTCGCTGGAAAGCTTCAGAAGCTTGTGGGTGATTTTGCCGGGTTCGTGAATCTCAGCTTTGACGTACTTGTCCTCACCCTTCTGGACCTCCCAGGCGATGACGTGATGGGTTATCTCGTCGCTGTCATCAGGATTAACCACAGGGAACCACCGGCTAGGGTCTATCCGGCTGATGACGCCCCGCGCCCCGTTCCATCGGACTTTGAGAATCGAGTCGCCGAAAGCCACAAGATCCGAGAACAAATTGTAAATGGTGAGGGCGTAGCCGTTGGCATCTGCGATCCGGTCGATGGTCTCCTGTTCGGTCGCTGTGAGTTTCGGGGGGTTTCCGGCTCCCAAATCGGCGTATGCGGTCGCCTCTCTCTTGAACCAATTTAGACGCATTTTTATAATTCGCGGTGCATCGTCCTCGTTCAATCCCGCGAAGATCAGATCGTGGTCGCCCTGCATCAGAAGCTTGTTACGATTATAGCGGTCTATCCGGTCCTTGTCTGGGGGCCATTTTCGGCCTATGCTTAGAAAATCCAAAGATGTGAATATCATCTTGCGGGCCTCCTTATGGAGTCAACAGGTCGCCGGGTCTTTGCGATTCGATTAATCAGATATCGAAGGCAGTCGATCAGGTCGTCGGCCTCTTTAATCGGAGCATCGGCACCGCGCTCTGTCGCTCGGTCATCCCATCTGTAGGCCGTGATCTCCTCTTGTAACATCGGAGTTGCCGGGCCTACGAGGTGTAGCCACCCCATTTCAAGGGCGTTAATTATTCGCTGAATACTATTCAAAACGTCGTTATCGGCTTGTGCAATCGGGCTTAGCCCGTCCGATTGAAACTGCAACCTGTGGCTTTTTGCGCTCGGATCAACGTCTATCGAGCTTGCGTACTGATCGCCGATGAATCGCTTAAGATCCTGTGAGAGGGCAGCAGGTGTCTTTTCAGCCTGCCGGTACTCGCCTGTGATGTACCAATCATTTTTGATCCGATATGCCTTCAGGAAGGCGCTGGGATGCGTTGCGCCTATGTCCACAGCAACCCGGAGCTCCTCAAGCCTCCCATCAGGTAGCCGAGGGACGACATGAAGGGCCGGGTCGAAGTTTTTGAACACCGCCCCCTCATCGGATAGCCACCTGCCCTCGATGAACCTCTGATAGAACATGCTGGTTACAGGTAGGTAGCGGCGCTTTAGCTCCTCCACATACTTCTGAGACAGCCACGGGTTATCCTCCAACCGAAAATACCAGCCCTTGAAGTCGATTTCGCCTTCTCGGTCGATCCATCTCTTCTTGAGGTAGTGTGTTGGGGGGCCGGGGTTTGAGGTGGCGAAAAGTTGGGCGTCGTCCTCACTGAGTCGGGTGATCAGCATATCCCAGAAGGACTGAGGGCAAAGGGACCCCTCATCGACGAGGGCCTTCTCCAAGGTCTCGCCTTCGATCTTTTTGAAAGCTGACTCGTCTCCGGCACCCTCGCACCAAATTTCACGACCATAGATCCACACCCGCTTGAGAGATCGCTTGTAGAGGTAGTTCTCCGGCCCTACCATCCGAGAGATGGGAACCAGCACGTTTCTTTCCAGGGCTCCCAGGGTCCGGCCTACCATCAGGAGGTTGCCGCTTTCGCTGGCTTCGTGAATCGCCCTCAGCCACCGGACGTTAACCCCGACGGTCTTCGCGCTCCTCACCGCCCCGTAGGCGAGGTTGACCCCGGCGTCGGCATGTAGGCAGAGGTCCCGTTGCTTTCCGACTGGAAGCTGAAAGGCGGTCAAGACTCGGCCTCCTCTTCATCTCGCATTTTCTCAAAAAGCTTCTTGATCTCGCCCGCCTTGTCCCCGTTGCCCGGGCCATCTTCGAGCCGCCTCTTATCAATTCCAATAGCAATCACCATAGCCAAAGATTGAAGATCACGCGCCCCGGTGCATGTTACCATCAGTTCCCGTGCCTTGTTTAGCAGCTCACCGACGAGCCTGATTCGATCCTCAGCCGCATAACATGATTTGGCGACCGCTGCCTTTTTCGTCTCCGAACGGTCGGCCAAATCGAGCCCGTTTCTCTTCGCTACGTCGGAGATGGTAGAATGGGATCGGCCAAACTCCTTACCAACGTCCCGGACAGATCGCCCCGACTCCAGCGCCTCTAAGATCTTCTTCTCATCGGCCTCCGAGACCGGACCCTTAGCCACCCTCACCCCTCCTCTGATGGTGGAGGAGAAGGTGGTCGCCAGACTTTCAGAGCCTCGGATCTGGTAGGCTCAAGAATCCACCCTTCTTTTCTCAGAATACCCCGCGCCTCCTCGGACGAGATACCGAACCGGGTCGCGAGTTTCGCAAGGGTCCGGTTGTCACCTATCGTGATCCTCTCCCTGCGAATCGCCGCTTTCCTTCTGATATCCTCCCTGAATGAATCGGGACCGCCTTTTAACATCAGATAAGAATATGCCTGAATGATATATAAATGTAATCTTATAGACTATGGGAAAGGTGGGTTATGAGTCCACCTTAACCCCCGGCCCGTAGAGTGTGATGAATCCAAGCTTGTGCTTGTGCCACCCATAGACACCCACGGCCAAGTCTAGCTGCCTGATAGCTTCTCCCACAGTGCCGCCAACTTGGGCAACGTACCTTTCCGGGGTCATCTCGCCCGATTCATCCAGGAGGTCTTTTAGGGCCGGTTCGGAAAAGGAGGGCTTTGGGTCCGGGGTTTTGACGTGCTCTTTCCAAGACTCCTCAAGTTTCGCTCCCTCGGCTAGGTTCTCTTTGATGGTCTTTGGTTCTGCCAAAAGGTCAGGTTGACCTTTTGCCACTTCAGGCCCATGGGCCTTAACCGCCTCTTTGATGGTGTGACGATCCTCCACAGGCTTGCTCCCTACCTCAGAACGATCTATGAACGATCTTGTAACGGTCATTTTGGCCCCCAAATCGGTATCGGTTGGCCCGTTGTAACGATCGTGGCGATGTAACGATCCTTTTGAAACTCTCCCTATTAGAGAAACGTTACTATTAGGATTGCACCCATATCGTTTCTCTATACTCTTAATTTTAGAAAATATAGTTACAATCGTTACATCCTCTCTACTGCTACTGTTTTCAGTATCGTTACAAGATCGTTCAAGATCGTTCTCGGTCGTTACAGAGTATGACTCTTTGAGTCCAGCTATGAAGGCATCAAAGGCAGTCTGGTTAAATCTCATACCTCGGAACCCTCGAATAGGCATACCCTCGATCCTGATGGTCTTCGATGATTCGCCGTTCTCCTTTCCGAGAATAGCAGAGAACTTTTTTCGGCTTGTGGTTGCCCCTACGGCGTATCTTGCATATTCCATGAACTTATCGAAGAGAAGGGCCGCGCTTTCCTGGTACCTCTCTCGATCCATCGGGAAAATTTCGATGAATTGGTCGATGAAGTCCCTGACGCTGTAAGATTGCTTATCGTAGGCTTCGGTGTCGTCGTCTCGCCGGGTTATCTTGAGGTTGGCCCAAACCTCTTGCGCTCTCTCGATCACAAGGTTAAGAACGCCGCTTTTCTCCTCCTCTGTGGTGAGCTTGTCTAGCAGGTGCCTATCCGCCTTCTTTTGAAGAGGATCGTCCGGGTCCGGGTCATCCACAAACTTGAAGGGCATCGAGACACCCACAAATCGACGTTGCCACCCAGCCGAACTATCTTCTATGATCGGCATAGCGTTAGAATCGTACACCAATTGAGTGAAAGGTCTAAACCTCGCCCGGTCGTGAACGTTCTTGATATCGATGCTAAGCCAGTCGCCGCCCGAAATTCTCTTCATCATTTCAGTTTGTGGCCCAGTCGGGTTCGTCTCAGAGCCCACACAAAACCGGGCTCTCATCAGGAACGATGCAGCGAACCGGGATTTGGTCAACTCTTCCATGCCTATTGACTCGCCCGCGCCTAGCCCGAAAAAGTCCAGCAAAAAGGCTTCATAGATCTTCTTTCCGTTGGACCCATGACCTAACAGGAAGAGGATATATTCGATCTCGATAGCCAGGGCGCAAGCCGCCACGTGGTCTATCAGGGTCATACGGTCGGTGTCGTCGCCACAAGACTCCACGACGAGCTTTAAGAACTCAGGACATTTCGCCGATGGGTCATAGTTCGCGTTTATCGGCATAGATATCAGGTCGGACGGGGCGGTTTGCCGGGTATCGCCGGTTCGGAGGTCGATCGTGTACCCGTTCTTTGTGGCGATAAGATAGGGGTTTGCCACGTCGAAGTTTACCGGGCTCCATCCAAGTGTAACCCTTAGCCTCCTAACCACTTCGCTTATCCAGTAGCTATTTGAGTACTCGTCGCCGACAAAATCGCACACTGAAGATATGAGTCGTTCGCCGTCGGATCTCCACACTCCAGCATCGCACCACCAAATAGATTTGGGGTCCCACGACGCCATTTTCAAGGGGACTTTACTTCTAAACGACACTTCGGCCCGCGCCGCTGAGAACTTCCACTCTTTCGGATCGCCGTCGTCGTCCCATTTCGTGACCTTAAGAACGTCGTCGGGCTCAAGACCGAACCTAGCCGCGAAGTTGTTTTCGGGCTCGTCTTTGTCGTCTCCTCCACAAGAGAACGAATCGCACGCTCTTCTGGCTGTTGGTGCGGTCTTGGGTGCAGCCGCCGCGCTTATGGCGTTTTCGATGGTGCTGTCTTTGTAGTCGTTCCCCCTGGAGTTCCATTTGGTTTGCGGGCTGGAGTCCATCAGGTCTCGTATCTCGCCCTCTGAAAAGCCCGCCTCCCACAGCTTAGCGCAAAGATGAAACTCGTGATCGGATCGGTCTCCGACACTTGCAGATGAATAAAACCGCTCCCTAAACTTTGGGTCGTCGTCACAAAGTGCCTGGAATCGTTCGGCCAGGTCGTCGCCAACTTCAGCGGCTTCGTCGCTGGATTGACACTGATGGACATGTTTTTCAACGGAGGTATTCGACATTGTGCCGTACTGCGGCACAATGTTGTCGGGCCATATCTTATCATGTTCAGTGTTAAGGGCCTCGTCGATGTCCACAAGGTCGGGCGGGGTTTGATCGAGACGGTGGCCTGTAACGGTGAGGTATCGCCCACTGTGATACATCTCCACATTGCCCCGCTTACGGCCCTTGTTTCTCAAGTGACCGAACCCTAGAACTCTGAGACCGCCTCCAGATGGTGAGACCTCTGCATAACCTCCCAGGTTCTTAACCATCTCCAGCGCCCAGGACTCGATAACGCCGCCTTCAACACAATGATCGAGATCCACCCCGGCCAGCTCTGGGAGGGCGTTGAGAGAGATTCCTATGCCGTCAAATTCGCCCGTCTGGTAGGCCTGGAGGGCGGTCGAAAAGTCGGTCCAGTTCGCCGGGTCCCCCTCGTCGATCTTCGTGCTGTCGGTGTTGTAGGGGGGTTTGGTCCATTTTTTGCCGTTCCACCACCATCTCCACATGATCCAGCCGGGAACCGTTTTCAAGCCCTGTGGGATGTTCTTCGGCCAAACTGGAAGTGCAGCGGGCTTGATGATCGGGGTTATCGCTCCCGCCTCCTATTGCTGCCTGATGAGGCGGATTCGATACGGCCGGGTGGTGTCGTCGGTTCTCAGGACACCGACCTTCTCGCCCACATGCGTGCTCAGCTTCTCCTCCAGCTCGAAAGGTAAGCAGATTCGTACGGGTCCGATCGTGGCCAAGAGGCACCCGTCGCCGTTTCCTAGATAAGAAAGTCGGCCCACAGCTTCCTCCCAGCATTTGAGGATTTGATTCCCGATCATGACCGACACGTCCTCTTCGACTGTCTGTCGAGGTCCTTATCGAATCTCGCCGCCAGGTCTGCCTCGTCGTCGTCGGTGTCCAGACCAACAACTTTAAACCAATTAAAATCGACATAGCTATTCATACAGTCCCGGCCTCCTCGTATTACTGTACGGGCGTGGGTTTGGTCTGTTAAGGAGGATTTGTTGACAGGCTGCGAGGGGTAGTGACCCTCGCTTCCTAACTTTGCTCATTTTACCATCACCTTCACCAGCAACTCAGGGTTTTCCATCACCTGTCGAAAGCCTATCCGGGCCATCATTCCCATGAAATTGCCCGTATGAAGGCTCACGTTTTGAGCGGCCCTGCTGAAAGATTCAAACTCCCCATCGGTTAAATTGATGGTGACCTTGTTTCTCTTCCTGCCTTCCGTTATACTATGATTCATTTGCATTTCCTCGGGGTTTTTCTACAATAAGAACGACTCCTCCAAGGTATATAAAAGCATCGTAGTGTATACATGTATACACATGTTTGTCCGACAAATGCAGCTCACGGGGATATCAAACCCCAAAAAGACAAAAACGAATAATTTGTTAAACGCCAGCCGAGCATGCAATTGACAGAGAGACGAGAAACATGCTGATATTTGAAGACTATATAGCCGATCCTAGCCCGTTTCTACCCTCGCCATGGGTGAAAGTATGCGTCGGCCTCCAATGCCCCTAAAAACGATCTGTGGGGCTATATCCCCACCGTGTACTGACTGATTTAATTCCCAATAACCGCCTTGATGAGTTCAATCCGTGTTTTTTGTACTTCAAAATTCAAGGCATTATTTTCATCTTCAGTGTTTTTTTCAGCGTATTTTTCTGCCCGCGCGCAGAGTTTCGCGTCGATGTCTTTCGCCGTTTCGAGGACCCATTTTTCTACTTTCTCCATTTCGCTCATGATATGACATTACATCTTATATTAAAATAGATTTGGGTGGATGTCCTCGTTTTGTCCGCTTTCCAGCGCCCCCCCAAATCTTCTCCTTCTGCTCGTTTCTGCGCCTTTTTAGCGGCTACCTCAAGCTAAGTTATGTGACTCTTATCGTCAAAATTGAGCTTATAGTCACATAACCATCTTGCGAGGAGGGGTTCGCCCCGTCGGATAACTCCTCGCCACAATCACCTGATCGACTATACCCCCATCTGTGGTACGTGCGCGAGGTAGCTTTCGCGAAGCTCTTTGTGGTCGATATGGTCGTAGATGTCGATGGCCTCTTTCCTCACGTCGCCCCTCAGCTCCTGGATGAATTCGCGAGGCATTCCCGCCCGTCGGAGGTGCGTCGTGAACCAATGCCTACAACAATGAGGAGAGAAATGATCCTCCATGCGGTCTGAGTCTGGATTGTGGAGACCGACCCTTTCAGCAGCTTTCGTTACGGCGGTATAGACACCATTGCGGTTAAGTCGCTGGCCAGTGGTGCCGAGGAAAAGGGCCTTTGATTTGTCACCGTTGCGCGATTCTCTCGCCCGAAGCCACCTCCTCAGAATGAAGGCGGCCTCGTCGTCGAAGAAGACGATACGGTTTGTTCTCTTTGGCGTTGGCTTGAGTCGGATGGTCTGCTCAATCCAGTCGATGTCGTCAATGTCGAGAGTTATCAGCTCTCTTCGTCTTATTCCGGTCTTCGCGAGGAGGGTGATGATTGCCTTGTCCCTCACATCCATGGTTGCGTTGATGAGATGGGTCATTTCCTCCACAGATATGAGCTTCCTCATCTGTCCTTCATCGTTATCTTTGTACCTTCTCAAGTACCTCTTCCGTACAGAATGGACAGGATTTTTGTCTACGTGGCCTTCGTACTCAAGAAAATCATAGAACCCCGATATCCCCGTGAAATAGTTCTCGATCGTCTTCTGATGGACACCACGATCCTTTCTCAGATATTCCAGAAACTTCCTGATGGTGTTGCGATCGGCTCCGAGAAGGTCCATCCCGTTGTCTTCAAGGTACTTGACGTAGATCTTGATCGAGGAGATGTATCTTCGGATCGACTCTGGCGATAAGCCCCGGATATCACAGTCCTCACGGTATTGCTCTATCAGGTCTTTGTGGACGAGTGAATCAAGCTCTGATGAACTCTTATCAGTTGCCTTGTGGATCATTTCTTCCACCTCCAGCCCCGTGGGGTGGACTCAACAAGCCCAAAAGCCTCCAGGTTATCAAGCTCAGTGGATATGGCTTTCGCAATATCGGCTTCGCGGGGATCGATCCCTAGCTCTTCAAGTATTCTGTAGCTGTCGATAACTGTCTTCCTCTTCAGAAGCCCGACGAGTTCCTGGTTGTACTCACGCGCCCCCTCAAAACCTGCCTCCAGGAAGGCGGCGCTTCGATACCGTTTCAACTCGGTTTCGTACTTATCCAGGACAATGTTCTTGAGTTTGAGTTCGTCTCGAAGCGTTCTTACCTCGTCTCGGAGAGTTCCCAACTCTTTTGCCATCGCAGCACGGGGCTTTAGCTCCGACTCTTCCGCCAGGGCGTTTTCTACAAGCTCTATGACGAACTTCGAGAGGGGAACTCCAGCCTCGGAAGCGAGCTTATCCCAACGCTTCTTATCCTCGGCGGAAGGGAGGTAGACGTAAACATAACGAGAATTATCAGGCCTGACCAAGACACCCACCAAGAATATAATTGGGCATCAAGCTATTTAACTATTACTAGTAAAAAGGTGCGGGGGAAGGGATTCGAACCCTTGAACTCCTGCGAGAATAGATCTTG
>CAZNGI010000004.1:0-36224 GCA_964572505.1 uncultured Methanotrichaceae archaeon
ACTACTTACACACCCATATTATATAACATCAACCGGATAAACGGTCACCACCGATGATCTCCACGCCCTGCATCTCCAAAAACATCTGGCCTGCGTGGGACATGGTCTTGTAATAGGACGAGGGGACCTGGATCGCCCTGAGCCTGGGACAGGACTGGAGGAGCCTGAATATGTCCGTGTTGGACGCCCTGAAGGCCAGGTGTATCATCTGCTCGTTTCGGTTAAGCTCGTCAATCTCTTTCTTCGAACTGACCACTCTGATTTTCATCATCACATCACCTCTGTGATAACGCGTTATTGTCCCTTGCATATAAGTTTATTGGAATTAAACATTTTTGCCCCTTGCAAGCAAAAAAGTTGGGCGACGCGCGCGAGGCGGATTTTGTAGCCCGGATTCTGACATATGATTATATATCCATATGAAGTTACTTCAATTTACCTGGTTTTTATCAGATCTTGGTTCATTTGGTGGATTCGTCTGAAGACGGGATGCCTACTCCGGATATATAATGTATATTTAAATAGGTTCGCGAAGGCGTGCTCCGATCTGGGAACTCGGTCGCGGACGCCCTACAGGTCCGGCCGATGGGCCGAGGGTGAGCCTCATGACGAATAGCTCCTCGAAGAAGCACTTCTCCCTCGCGACCACCTCTGCCGTTAGCCCTTCCTTCCGAGCCTTCTCTCTCAATTCGGAGGGGGCGCTGAGGCTGGAGACGAGGAGGAGGGCGCGCCCCCTTTCGGGATCGAGATGATCTTTCAGCATCTCCAGGAAGCGGTTTATCGTATCTCTGCCCGTTTTTCCGCCGTCGAAGGCGAAGTTGAGCCAACCCTTTAAGACCTCGTCCTCCGCGGTGGGAAGGTACGGTGGATTGAAGAGGACGAGATCGAACTTGGACCGAATGCCGCAGAAGAGGTCGGCCTGGACCGCATCGATCCCCGCCCGTCGAAGGATTCTCACGGCGTTGGGGTTGATGTCGGTGGCGAGAACTTTCCTGGCCAGCGGGGCCAGCCTTTTTGAAATCATCCCGCGGCCGCACCCCATCTCCAGGACGCGGTCGTCGGGGCCTACCTCCTCCAGGGTGACCCTGAGCAGGAGGTGGGTGTCCTCGGCGGGATCGTAAACCTCGTCCACATTCGTCCCGTCTGCCGCATATTCGGCCGCCGAGTCTTGGCCGCCACCCTGAAGATTCGGACTTTCCTGGCGCTGCTTTTTCGTCACGATCCCTCGGTCTTCGCAAGCCACAGGTCCTGACCCCCCGATCCCTGGGATTCCGTCCATCCCGTCATCGCCCATCCGCCGTCCTTCGTCGAGACGATCGACCTTCCGAGGTCGAAGCCCGACCCGCCGAAGGTCTTCTCCCATACCTTCTCGCCTTCGGTGCCGGCCTTTAAGATCCATAGATCCTGTTTTCCTCTGCCCTGGGATTCGGTGTAGCCCACAACGAGAAGGTCGCCGTCTTTTGTCTCCAGGGCCGACCAGCCGCCGTCGTCGCCCGGACCGCCGAAGGTCTTCACCCACGCCTTCTCGCCTTCTGAATCGGTTCTCACAAGCCACATGTCCCTTCCTCCAGATCCCTCGGACTCCATGACGCCGACGATGACGTAACCGTCCTCGGTACCGAGGACAAAGTTGCCCCTCTCGTCGCCCTCTTTGCCGAAGGTCTTCTCCCAGATTCTCTCCCCCCTGGCGGTATCGTCATCTTCCAGTTCGAGGCGGCGTCTGCCTGAAAATTCCGGCCGGCCGAGTCGGATAGCTCGACTTCGAGGCTCCTGTCGCCGCCGTTGCTTATGGAGAGGTGTACGAAGCTATTCTTACCGAACTTGATCGCATCTTCCGCGCGCTTGTGGACCTTGAGGGGTCCGAAGAGGTCAAAGTTCGTCCCGCCCCAGGACTCGTGAAAACCTCCCTCGGAGTCGAGGTACTGGGCGTGGGCCTTCACGAAGACCTTTTCAGGGCCCGGCATCGACGGCGCCCTGAACCTCACATCGATCGGGTCGATCTCCTTTGTGCCCGGATCCTCGTCCCAGACCTCGCCGGGGGCGAGATTTGACCTCGAATATCTCGAGGAGACGATTGAAGGCTCCGAAGTCAGCTCGACCTCCACATCCTCGGCCTCTGCCATCCCGACGTTCTCGATCTCGATCTCGAGCTTCCCCCGATCTCCAGCTTCGTAGGAGTCCTCGTCTGAGACCACGCGGACTCGAAGCTCAGGAACTGCGCGGACGAGAAGGACGACTTTGGCGCGGGGTTCGACCGACTCGTCCAGAAGGTAGTCCTTCATCCTGACCTCCTCGGCCACCACCATCACCTCGTCGTCCAAAGAGAAGCTGTCGCCCGACTTCAGCGCCCTTGTGGCGACGAGCTCATCGCCCCTGCGAAGCTTCAGCATCACCATTCTGGGCGTCGCGTCCTCGGGGGTGAAGTCTGCCGCCTCCAGGGCGTACTCGCCCATCTGAAGCGTCTCTCCCCATCTGAGCTCTCCATTGGCCCGGTCGCCCCACTCGACCGCCGTCCCGATCATCGATGCCAGGAGCAGATAGGCGAGGAGCGTTCTCATCGCATCAACGCCTGAAGAAGATGATGTAGATCGCGAGAATCGCCCCGATCGTCGAGATGTACAGGGTCGTGCTCCCCGCATCGGGACCGCCGTCCTCGTCCTTCTCATCGGGTTTTTGCTCGCGGTTATCCCCGGACGGCGTCTTCTCTTCCTGGCTCGTCTTTGTTTTGTCAGCGGTGACTTTGACCTCACCGGAGTTTGACGATGTGGCCTTCAAGTCGCCTTCCTCGATCAAGGATGATGAGCCCCTCCCCTCATTTGCCTCTATCGTCGAGGTGGACGAGGTCTTGCTGATGGTCGTGGTTTTGGACGATGTCGTCTTTGCTGTGGCCTTCTCCTCCTCGCTTTCGAAGGTCATCCCCTTGGCGGCGTAGAAGATCACGACGTCCTTTCCGTCGACCCTGACCGTCTTCCTCTTCTCGTACCCGATATTCGTCTGCGGGTCCTGCCACCTCACCGCCAGCTCGTGGGTCCCCTCTTCCAGGTCGAACTTGCCAAAGTCGGTGGTGCTCTCCTTTTTGGCGGTCTTCTGCTTTTCGTACTCGCCGTCTATGTACAGGTAGGCTTCGAGGTCTTCCTGGTTCTCGTTTCTCAACATCACGTTGACCTCGAACTCTTCGGGCTCCTTGTTCTGAGTCGCGTAGAGGGTGACCGCCGTCTCCTCCTCTACCGTCGCGATCAGCTCCTCCTGGTGGGTCTTTTTGGTGTCGTCGTCCCACCAGGTGATCTTGAACCTGTGAGACCCCGCCTCGAGCTGGTAATTGCCGAACTTCTTCTCCTTGTCCTTGGACACGTCCTCGGTGCCCTTCAGCTCAGAGTCTATGAAGAGGGATACGCTAAGGGTGTCGTCGTCGTTGTTGAAGACGTAGACCACGGCCTCGGCCGTGGTCGGCTCTGCCGCTTCCAACTCCTCCTCGATCTCGGTCGTCGCATCTTCGCCAGAACTCTCTATCGCATCGGAAAAAGCCGACGCCTCTTCGGGTTCAGTCGATTCCGATGGCGCCGCCTCTTCACCTCCGATCTCTTCAGAGCCTGCGGCGAGGGCCGAACCTTCTTCAGATGTTGTCGGTTCGGTGCCCATCGGCGTTTCATCGATCTCGCCGTATTCGTTTGCCTCCAGGTCTCCGGCCCCCAGGATCGAGGCCGATAAAAGCAGGAGAAGCAAAGCTTGAGAGAGGAGGGCCATCGCCGAGGCGATCCCGTGACAAGAAGACTTATCGCTCATACAGAACGGCCGAAATTGAACTTTATCATTTATGAATTATACGTTTCATCGGAACTCGAAGGCCGCCTGATGGTACCCAAAGGTCTTTTCTCACGAAGGGGGGTCTGCTCTTCCGCTCGCAAGACGCCCAAATCTTAAATATATTCGACCTCCAACTTCCGACCAAAACTGGCTTTGCAAAAGGATCTTGATGAAGGATATCGATAGACTGAGTCGATTGGTGTTAACTCTCTTAATGACCGCGGCCGTCGTCCTCAGCTCGGGCTCTTGGGCTGCCGAGGATGAGAGTTCCGATTCGAGTGGCCTGGTCCTCGACATATACGCGGACGATGCCGGCAAGGCTCTGGTGACCGGATACGCGAAGGGGATCGAGGGACTGCTCTTTTTAAACGCCTCGGAATACCAGTACGACGACGATACCTACCAGCTTTACGCGGTAACAAATGCCCTCACCTGGAAAAATGGGGACGACTGGGAGATCAGATTGGCCGCGGAGGGGAGTTACGGCGAGTATCACGTCACCTTTTACCTATCAGAAAACGTCCAGCTCAGCAACATCACCGGAACCGTTGGTCTCGATTATCTCGTCTCCTCCTCCAGCGACTCCTTCGTGGTGGAGTTTCACGGCTACGACGTAACAAGTCCCTCTGCCGCCGTCCGGTACCGTCAGCCTTTGAGCAGCGGGAAGATCGAAGCGACGGTGGCAGCCAGCCTTCAGCCCCTTCAGCCGACGGAAAGCTCCTCTCGTCCTCTCGTCCTCGTCGGTGCCATCATTCTCGCTCTGATCGTCATCGTCGCGGCGGTGGTCAAGTTCAGAAAGCTGGGCAGATCTCCCTCGCCTGGGGGAGCGGAGACTTCTTACGACCTTGATGCGGTCGAGGCCATTCACGAGGTCCAAAAGGCTGATGATGAGGTGCGCACCGAGGCCGAAGCCAAGGCCGATGCGGTCCTTGCAGATTCAGCCATCGTCCCGCCCGCCGAGGAGGAGAACGTCGAGACCCTGATCTCGGGGGAGATGGCGGCAGTGATGGAGACCCTGACCGAGAGGGAGAGGTCGGTCTTTGAGGCACTGATAAAGCACGAGGGGAAGATGACCCAGGCCGACATCAGGTACGAGACGGGAATTCCCAAATCCTCCCTCACCGGGATAATAATCTCTCTTGAGAGGAGAAATATCGTGACCAAGAAGGAATGGGGCAGAACGAACGTCATCGAACTATCCGAGCGGCTCAGGGGGGAAAATGAGAACGATCAAGCGCTCTAGATGTTGTTTGAGAATGGGCCCGTCGGATTCTCTCCGATTTCGGAGAAGCGGCTGGAGAGGTTTGGCAGATATTCCCGCCCAACCCTATCCAAGATGGGACGATTTACAGAACCGAGAGGATGTGATCATATTATGAAACCCTCGATCCGAAGGATCCTGGGCCTGGGGATGGCGACGTTGTTGTTGATGAGCCTCGCGGGGACGGTCCTCGCGTTTCCTTCAGAGGGCAGGAGGGGCGCAGAAGATCAGAGTTTGGCAAAAGTTCCAGGGATAGTCTTCTGCCAAATCGCCGACATGGGCCACCACGGAGACGGACCTCAGGTTCTGATATCGATCGTCCTTTCTGAGAGGGGGTTCGCCCTGGGGCCCGACGACGAGACCCTGCCCGTAAGGCTGCAGGTGGAGAAGGTGAGAGGGATCGATCCGTCTTGGGTCCGCCAGCTTCTGGGAGAGAACCGGACCCTTGGGGAGATCAAGGCGGAGATCGAGGGCGACGATCGGACCTACAGTTATCGGGGCAACATGCGCCTCGGCCGGGCCCACTACGTTCTCGGCAACCTCAACATCACCTTGGAAGATCCGAACTCGACCCTGGAGGCGGACGTGATGGAGCCGGTCTGGGGCGCGATTCCGACGGCATCTGAGCCCGGCCTAGAGCTGGTGGGGCTCATCAGCATCGAGACCCGCCGTCAGGACGGCTCTGCGATCGGCGTCGGGAGCCTCGTGATCTTCAGCGGCCCGTACGCCGGCAGCTACGCGGTCCTTCTGGACTCGTCCATCGGCACCGGATGTGGGATGGAAGCCTGCCCGGTCCGGGGCGGAGATCTGGCCAGTTTCGCGGCCGGATCGGAAGTTCGCCAGATTCACCAGCAGGGGGATAGACGTTCATTTTCAGCATGGGTTGGGGCAGGTTCTCCAGTCTCATTCTGGGAGATGATCAGCCAAAGCCCAGGCATTGTCATGATCTCCCCGTCCTTGGGCCCAGGATGTGGGGGCGGTGGCTGCACCGTTCAGCTCGATCCGTCCGGGATGGGGCCTAGGAACCTGGGGTGCAGTGAGCCCGGTCCTGAAGGTTTTGGCCAGCCCGGAGGGCACATTGAAGGCGGTCCGGCAGGTTTCGTCCCTGGAGGTAGGCCTCATCGCCTCCAGCCCGCGGCTTCTGAAATCTGAGAGGTTTTGGACTTGATCGAAGTAGATCAGAATGCTCGACTTCTCAACCGGGCATCGCTGTCAGTCGCCACAGCTTTATCGCTCCTCGGCGTCATCGCCCTTTTAGCCCTCTCTGCATCCCCGGCGATGGGCGGCGATTCCGTCGGCTCAACAAATGATGGCCAAGGCGAGACGGTCACCGGAAGCATCGTCCTTGACGTCTACCTGGACGCGGGAGGAAGAGCTCTCCTCGTCGGATATCTCGAGATCGAGCGCCTGGACGACCTCGCCTTTCTCGAGAGCTCTGAGTACGTGCACGACGAGGTTACCGGGGAGCTTTACGCCCTGAGCGGCGGTTTGACCTCGGTCCGGGGAGATGAAACGAGGCTCGTGTTTGAGGCCGAGAGAGGGTGGGACGAGTGCCATCTGGCGTTCTATCTGCCAAAAGATGCAACGCTGCTAGCTGTCAGCTGTTCAGAGGGTCTCGAGTACTCCGTTGCCGAGGTTGAAGATTCCCTGGTGGTGGAGGTTCTCGGCTACGAGGTGGATGGGGCAGAGGTCGTGATCGATTACAATATCGCTGGATGATCCGTTGCGGTCTTGAGTCATCCCTCGTCTTCAAAGGCCCCTAAACCACCATTTCGGGTCTTCTCCGTTTTGAGCTGCTTTCCCTGCGACCCCTTTTCGTCGCTCCCCCGAAACTCCTGTACAAATTTTTATAAACATTGACGATATTTGGTAGATGGAGCCACGAAATTCGTTTTCAGGGGATATTCATGTTCGAACGTATAGGAAATAGCTGGGCGCTGGTGAAGGCCAGCGCTGCAGTCTTGCGCTCTGATAAGGAGCTGGTGATCTATCCGATCATCTCGGCCATCGCCCTTCTGATGGTCTCGGCGGCCTTCTTCCTGCCCCTCAACTCGATCGGGTTTTTCGATGGGGCACAGGACCCCGGGGTTTTTGAGATCGGGGTGGTATTCGCCTTCTACCTCGTCCAGTACTTCGTGATGATCTTCGCCAACTCGGCCCTGGTGGGCGCGGCCTTGATCAGGCTTCGGGGCGGCGATCCGACCGTGGGGGACGGTTTTGGGATCGCGAAAAGCCACCTCGGCTCGATTCTGGGCTACGCCGCCATCGCCGCCACCGTCGGTATGATCCTGAAGTTCTTGTCCCAGGCCGGGCAGTCCGAAGGAAAAGGAAATCCCCTCGCTTTGATCGGCGTTCTAGCATCCTCTCTCGTCGGGATGGCCTGGAGCCTTGCGACTTTTTTGGCGGTCCCAGTCCTGGTCACAGAAGACCTGGGACCCATGGAGGCGATAAAGCGAAGCTCCCAGCTTCTCAGAAAAACATGGGGCGAGCAGATTGTGGGAGGTCTCAGCATCGGTCTCGTCTTCGGCCTCCTGGCGATCTTTGCCATTATCCTGGGAGCTCTCGCCTTCGTCTTCGTCGCCGATACGATGCCTGCGGCCGCCGTCGCCATCGTCGTCCTCCTCGTCCTGGTCTTCCTGACTCTTGCGCTAATCAGCTCGACATTGAGCGGGATCTACTCGGCCGCGGTCTACAATTACGCCGTGAGCGGGGGTTCTGGCGAGTTCTTCCGAGAGGATCTGATCAAAAGCGCTTTCAGGTCGAAGGGTCGGATCTGAGGCGAGGGTTTCAGCCCTCGATCCTCTCCTTCTGCCTCTTTGCATCCTTCGCCGTCTCTTTTTTGCCGAGGACCCGCGCCATCTCCTCGATAGCCTCCAGATGTCGGACGATCTGGTCCAGATAATTTATCAGATCGCCCGTGTAGGCGTATATCCCGTAAGAGTCGCTGAACTCCTGGATGATCCGGCTCGGGCTCGCCCCATCGGCCCTTAGCTCCAGAATCTTGAGGGAGACCTTTCTTTCAGGGCAGCCGCAGTAGGGGGTGTCCTTGCAGCCGCATCGGGTGAAGTCCTTTGCAAAGTTCATCAATTCTTCTCTGACTTTCGGGTCGAGCTTTGTAAGGTCCTCGCTGGAGAGGAGGTCCATCACCGAGCCGTGCAGAGCCCTCGTGGAGACCTGCATCCGAAGCTTCATCGAGATGCGATCCGCCGCCTTGAGGTACAGGTCCAGAAACCTCTCCAGGTCGACGGCCACCTCAAGAGGAGTCTTCTCCTCGGCGAGCCCCTTTCTGATTACCAACACCTGTTCCGGGGTGAGGAAGTGGGATGCTGCCGCCTTTCCGAGCCAGGTGGGATCGATCCCTTTTATGAGGTTGGCTTTGGCAAGAGCCCTGAGGCTCGGGTTTATATCATCGAGTCCGATCGTCAGTTTGTGGAGACGTATAAGGTCTGTCTTCGACCTTGCCACCACAGAGTTGGCCAAAACCTCTTCTTGCTGCTCTTCCTCTTCGTACTCGGGCAGAACGTCCTCCATCTGGCCCCGAAGGAGCCCGAGAGCCACCTCGTCCTCGGACTCGCCCTTCCCACCCTGGTACTTTTTTCCGGGTTCGGGGAGGAGGTAGACGATTCCCCTGTCGTGATAGCCGGGCCTGCCCGCCCTCCCCAGCATCTGGTTGAACTCATGGACACTGAGCCACTCGATCCCCATGGCGAGAGAGTCGAAGATCACCTGGGAGGCGGGAAAGTCGACGCCCGCGGCGAGAGCCGCCGTCGTCACCACGGCGTCGATCTTGCTTTCGGCGAATAGGGCTTCCACCTTCCTCCTCTGGTCGTACTGCATCCCGGCGTGGTAGGCGGCTGAGTTCGGTATCGCCTGGGATAAACTGTTGCAGTTCTTCCTCGAGTTGCTGAAGATTATCGTCTGGCCCTTGTACCCCGTGGAGGAGGTCTTGGATCCGGCCGTCTTGACAAGCCGTCTCAATAGCCCCCTCTTCTCTTGGGATTCAGCGAAGATCAGGTGGCGCTCGATTGGCACCGGCCTCACCTGGTAATCGATGAGCTTTGACCCCAACTGCTTTGCAAGAGATGCGGGGTTTCCAACCGTTGCCGAGAGGTAGATGAACTGGGCCTTGGGAAAAGTGAACCTCAGCCTTGCGATAAGGCCCGAGAGCCTGTGGCCCCGTTCGGCCTCCTCGAGCATGTGGACCTCGTCGATCACCACCGTCCCTACCTTGCCCAGGGCCCTTCCGGTCCTGAGGACCTGGTCTGCCCCCTCGTAGGTCCCGACGATGATCTCCGAGTTCAGATCCTGTCTAAACCTCTTTCCTTTGCCGAGCTTGATCCTGCTCACACCCACCTTGATCGAGGTTCTGGCTCCAAGATCCCTGTAGAGGGAGAGCTGGTCGTACTTCTGGTTGGCTAGGGCCACCAGGGGCACCAGAAAGAGAAGCTTGCCCCTTCCCTCCAGAAAGTTCTTGATCCCGGCCATCTCCCCGATGAGGCTCTTTCCGGTGGCCGTCGCCGAGACGACCAGGAGGTTTTCCCCCTTCAAAAGGTCGCCCTGGACCGCCTTGGCCTGGACTGGAAGAAGCGTCTTCGTCCGCCTCTTCAATATCTCCTTGAACTTCGGCGGGAGGTCGAGGACCTCGACCAGCATCAGGTTCTCCTCTTTCTGGGCCGGGATCTCGTCGAACTTGGTCAGGTCCGAGTCGAGCCTCTCCAGGCTGAGGAGGGCAAGAACGTCGTCCAGGTTCCTTCTTTTGAGAAGAACCCTCGCCAGGTGGAGCTTTGCCGCCCGGCCCAGATGCCTGAACTCGGCTTCCCTCTTCAGCTCCTCAAGGGCGCACCGCTCGCAGATCAGGTCGCCCTTGTAGCGGATGGCCCTCTTGTCCAGGGGCGTGAATTTCTTTTTCTCCCCGAGACAGTGCTGACAGATCAAGACCTTCCGGTAAGGCAGTTGATACGCTTCGAGAAACTCGATAAATTGCCCTTCCTGGGCGGGGTCGCCCCTGGCGATGTAGATGGCGCCAGCCTTCCGAAGAAGCCTGACCAGATCTTCGGGCTGGAGGTACTTTTCGTCTCCGTCTTTGCTGACGAGAAACTTTTTGGGCCGAGGACCTTTTGGCGTCTCCTTGAGGCGCAGATACCCTTCGAAGAGCGTTTCCGTCCCTCGGAGGGGAAGGATGAGAACTCGGGCCTTCTCGGCCCTGGCCAGAACCTGAATCGCCATCTCGACTCGGTCAGGACGATGAAAGGTCGACGAGCTCGTACTTCAGCCCCTCGGCCTCGAGCCTTCCCATGAGGTTTGGCACCTGTTCATCGACGCAGACGATCACCGAAGATACGCCGTGAAAGGCCGACTCCACCGCCGACTCCTTCGCCCCGAAAAAGACGTCCGGCTCCCGCCCGACCTTTCTCAGGGCGACGAGAGACTCTATCCCCAGGGCCCCCACCATCTTCCCCTCGACGATGGTCTTGGAGAGGGCTTCGAGGTCCACCTTTCTCGATCCGCCCAGCTGGACCCTTGGAACCTTGCAGACGGTGATCGTCCCCTCTTTGAGGCTGATCAGCCCCTTGAGGTTGGATACGCCCACGTCCTCACTGGCCCGGGCATCGGCGATGGTGACGCCGGTCGCCCCTCCGCCGTCCTTGCGGCTGGCGTAGAGCAGCCCGCCTCTCATCTCCAAAGATACGGTCTCCCCCTCCTCGAGGTCCTCGTCGGCGATGGCGCCCCAGACCGAGACGTGGCTTATGATCTCCTCCATCACGTACCTGGCGTACCGTTTCAGCTCGGCGGCGCTTTCCAGGAGCCACTCCACCCCCTCTTTTGTGATTCTGTACCTCATCCTGCCGTCGGATATCACAAGCCCGTCGGCCACCAGGTCCTTGATGTACTCGGAGATCGCCTGGGGGGTGACGCCGAGCTTTTCGGCCACCTCTTTTTGCCGGACGTTCGGCTGGTTGGCGGCGATCTCCACCAGGATCTGAAACCTCGAGCTGTCCCTCTTGCTCTGTAAAACGTCGACCATGTTCAACCCTCCTCCTTGGAGAGCTCGATCCGCTGTCCCCTGACAGAAAGCCCCTCTGCTCGTTTGGCAGCGCCTCTTATGAAGGCCTGACTGAGATCGAGCTCTCTGGAGAGGTTGTTGAGCGAGGTGTTGCCCTTGGCGACAACCTCCTCGATCTTATCGGTGCTCTCCCGGAGCTCATCTTCTGACATCGAGGTCAGGTATATCAGCTCGCTCAGATCCTCCAGGGAACAGACGAAGTTGGCCTGAATCCGGGAATAGCTGGAATGATACTCCTTCACGGGGGTTTCACCGGGTTTTGGCGTCTTCCACTTGGTCTCCGCCAATCCGCTCTTCTTCAGAAGCTCGAGGCTCCTATGAACCCCTCTTTCGTCGCCCATAAGCTCCGAAAGCTCCGCTTCTGTACGCCAATCCTCGCAGAGCTCTTCAAAGACCCTTTTATGAACTTCTGAACCGAAAGCCAGGAGCAGAGGAACAAGATCTGAGGGATCGTTGATGATCCGAGTTCTCTTTCCCATCGCACAAAACCTCGCTCGCCAATTGGCGCTCAAATTTGATAAATCTTTTGAAGAATCCGTCGCCGCCGTCGGGGCAGAAAGGAGCCGATCTGAGGCTCCCAGAGGCTGCCAGGTCGGGGCCCAAAAGGCGGCGGGAATCGAATTGCCGCCTTTTGTCTTTGCGTTCTCCTCTGAAGCATCTCTTCGGGCTTGCCCATTTCACCGGGATCAGATAAGCCGTATCGTCTCCAGGTTCATGGGAGCCATCGTCGGTATCCTGTACTTCTTGTAGATGGAGCTTGCAAGATCCAGACAGTTGCTCTCGTCGCCGTGGTTTGTGATAACTCTCGAGGGCTTGGGGTATACCCGTCTCACGTAATCCATCAGCTGGTTTCGGTCGGAGTGGCCCGAGAAGCCGTCGACGGTGACCACCTCCAGGTTGATCTTGAAGGTTTGGGTCCTCCCCACCGAGGAGAGGGGTATCTCGTTCCAGCCCTTCTGGATCCGGCGACCGAGGGTGCCCTCGGCCTGGTACCCCACGATCACCAGGGTATTTCGCTCGTCGGGCCCCAGGCCCTTCAGGTATTCCAGTATCGGGCCGCCGTTCAGCATCCCGCTCGTCGCCAGGACCACGCAGGGGTCGCCCTCCATGATGCTGGCCCTCTGTTTGGAGGACTCCACCTGGACGAAGCAGTCCGAGAGGAAGGGGTTGATCCCCTTGTGGAAGATGAGGTCCCGAAGCTCGTTGTTAAGGTACTCGGGATAGGAGGTGTGAATGGCCGTAGCCTCGTAGATCATGCCGTCGAGGTAGACGTTGATCTCGTCGAGAGACTTCTTCCTGATCGCCTCCTCGAGGGCGATCATCACCTCCTGGCTTCTGCCGACGGCGAAGGCCGGGATTATGACCTTTCCGCCCCGCTTTATGGTTTCACGCACCACTTTCAGAAGCCTGCCTTCGGCCTCCTTCCTGGAGGGCTGGGTGCTGTTCGATCCGCCGTAGGTCGCCTCCATCACCAGCGTCTCCAATCTCGGGAAGGAGTGCACGGCGGGATCGAAGAGCCTCGTCTTCTCGAACTTGAAGTCCCCGGTGAAGGCGACGTTGTAGAGGCCGTCTCCTACGTGGAAGTGGCAGATGGCAGACCCCAGGATGTGGCCCGCGTTGTGCATGGTGAGCTTCGTATCGGGCGCGATGTCGGTCACGTCGCCGTAGTTCAGGGTTATGGTGTGCTTTAGAGCCTCCCTGATCATGGCCGACTCGTAGGGCATCCTCTTCCCCTCCCTTCCAGCTATATCGATGTAGTCGAGCTGGAGAAGGACGAAGAGGTCTCTTGTGGGCTGGGTGCAGTATATCGGCCCCTCGTACCCGTACTTGTAGAGCATCGGAACCAGGCCCGCATGGTCCAGGTGGGCGTGGGTGAGCACCACGGCGTCGATCTGGTTTAGGGGGTATACTTCGGGGACGTAGAGGTAAGGGGTTGCGCTGTCGTCGGACCCCACGTTTACCCCGCAGTCGACGATTATCCTCGACTCGGGGGTCGAGAGGAGCATGCAGCTTCTTCCGACCTCTCGGCACCCGCCCAGAGTAGTTATTCTTACCCACTGGTCTTTCGAGGCGACGTCTCTGTGGATCCTTCTCCCGATCGTCTTCAGGATCTCCTTTCGTTCGGACTGAACGCTTCGGAGGTAGTCTTTGGTGTTGGCGATGGTGGTGGACTTGACCGGCGGCGTCCTCACGACCTTCGGGGTCCAGCCGATCAGCTTTGTGATCTCCCGCAGGGTCGCCCCGTGCCGTCCGATCACCAGGCCCGGCTTTTCGGCCTCGATCACCACCTCTCCGGTCTCGCCGTCGAAGTAGTAGTTGGTGAGCCCCGCCTCGGGGGGCACCACCTGCTGAATTTTCTTCACCGCACCCTCGGGGTCGGCCAGAACTTTCAGGTCGGGCCTGACCACAACCCTCTTTCTCAAATCTTTTGCAAGGGAGCGGATAATCTCTCCATCGTCTGCCAGCTTTCTTGGGTCGTCGGTATATATTACCAGCTCAGGGCCCTCGAATTCGATGCCGGTGACGTTTATGTTCGGAGGCAGTTTGCTCTGCACTCTCCGCTTAAGCTCAAGGAGCACTTCCTCAACAGACAATGAAACACATCCAAAAAAAAGTTTATTACTTAGAGGGTTTGCCGGATCTTCTCCACAATGGGTTCATCTACCACCTCATACTTATCGCTGGAGATCTTGACCACCTGTATGACGTCGCCAGAAGCCGAATCCCTCTTCATGGCGTTGTGTATGGCCCTCACGCCCAGCTTCGCACCCTCTTCGATATTCATCTCGGGGTCGTATAGCGCCTCCAGGACGCCGTAGGCCGTGGGGGAGCCTGATCCCGTGGCCACCACCTTCTGCTCCTCGATCTGCCCACCCAGGGCGTCAAGGGAGAAGAGCTGTGGTCCCTTCTTGTCCATGCCGCCCAAAAGCAGCTGCACCATGAAGGGGAAGTATCGCCTCGAAGCGAGGACGTTGGAGAGAAGAGAGGTCGTCCCTCGGACCGTCATCGGCTCGCCCCTCTGCATGTTGTAGAGCCTGGACTCCACCTGGATCATCCTGACGATGGACTGAGCGTCGCCCACCACACCCGCGGTGGTCAAGCCGACGCGATCGGCGATTTGGTATATCTTCTGTGCAGTGGTGCTGGCTATGAAGTGGCCCATGGTGGCCCGGCTCTCTGAAGCGAGCACGACACCATCTTTGCAGACGATTCCCACCGTAGTTGTGCCTTTGAACACCTCGACCATCTAAATACCTCGAATTAAAATCAGAAAACGGACGAATTCCCTTCACCACCATCACTATATAAATCTTCCGCGTCTTGCGCTCCAGAAGGAGAAATAAGTGATTGCGGGAGACCGCCTCTCCTCCTCAGAGGCCAGATCGGGATGAAGTCCAGCGGTATTGGTCTCCAAGGGTCGCACCCCACAGGGGCTGAGGGATCTTTGATATTTTTTCCAGATAGAAATATTTCCTGGTTGCGGCGCCGATCTCTGCCGGAAGGGTCCAGATCAGACCGATCCTGGGAAGGCCGTCGCTTCAAGAACGATCTTTAAATATACCATGCGGCCACCACCTTGAGCCAATTCCACCTTGAGCAGACCGTCGAGAGGAGCTGGGCCCCTTTGCATCCCTGGATATACAAATACTACATAGACCCCATCGTCTACGATGCGGGCTACAACCCGGTGAACACCATCACCTGGGCCCTGATCCTGGGCGGCATGCTTCTTTTGATCATCAGGCTCTTTCGAAGGCTGGAAATCGGGCTGGACGAGCCCTTCGTCTTTTGCACCGTGCCTTACATCCTGGCGGGCTCGAGCCTCCGGGTCGTCGAGGACGCAAACATCGTGGCGGCCCCCCTCAAGTACATGCTCATAACCCCCTTCATATACTTCCTGGTCGCCGTTGTGACCCTGGCGAGCCTCGCGTTCTGCAGATGGGCTCTGAAGGAGCGGTATCTCGTGGGCTACTCCGTCATCGGCCTCTTCTGGACCGGGGTCAACCTTCTGGTCCTAGCCTCGAAAGGAATAGAAAGCCTCTGGACGCCGGCGGCGATATTTTCCATCGGATCGGCCGCGACCCTGGCGGTGTGGGCGGTCGGGTCCCGGTTGAAGCTGCGTTTTCTCTCGAATCGTCTCAACCTTCTGATCCTCTACGCTCACATGCTGGACGCCAGCTCCACCTACGTTGGAGTGGACTGGTTCGGCTATCACGAAAAGCACGTTCTCCCCCAGTTTCTGATCGACTTCACCGGGACGGCTCTGGTGATGTATCCCCTCAAGCTTCTGATATTGATGCCGGTCCTGGCCCTGATAGATGACGCCCTTCGGGACGACCCATCTCTGAAAAACCTGACAAAGCTTGCCCTCCTCACCCTGGGCCTGGCTCCGGCGTTGAGAAATACCATCAGGCTGACTCTTGGGATCTGAAAGTCTGGGGGATCTATAGATTGGAAAAACAAAAGAAAATGAGGCGGATGAGGGGGCTCTTCAGTCCCGGATCTTCCGGGCCTCGAGCTTCTCCCCGTGCTTCAGCCTCAGCATGATCTGTTTGGCAAGGTCAGAGGACTTCACCATCCTGATGTCGCCCCTCCGGCCGACGGTGGCGGTGAATACCGGCTCCTTTCCGACGCAGATCTCGACCCTCTCGCCGGGCTTTCCGCCGACCCAGATCGCCAGGTGGCGGCCGGTGTCCTCGATGTGGGGGCTGAGGGCCTCTTCCCGGCTGTCGAAGGTCTGGACGTCAATGTGGATCCCGAGAGTTTTCTCGATCTGCTCGATCCTCTTTCCCGACTTTCCTATGATCCTCGCCGCTTCGTTCTCCTGGACCTTCACCATGGCCGAGGAGTCGCTGATCATCTCCACCTCGAAGGGACCTTTCAGGTGGTTGGCCATCTCCTTTTCTACCTGGCGGACGGCCAGATCCCAGGAGGCGGGCTTCTTTCCTTCAGGGGAGATCGGCATGATCACGATCTCCTCGCCGTATGTGTATAGCTCGTACTCCGCCCGTCCCGTCTCGAAGTCCTTGACGACGATGACGGGTCGGGAAAGGTCCGCCTCGATCATGCCCGATGGCACCTTGACCATGAACTCGACGTCCATGACTTTTGCGACCTCTCCCTTCTCGATGAATACGATGGTGTCGATCACTTGGGGTATCATACCCAGGTCCAACCTTCCGATCAGCCTCTGGAGGGCGTCGATCGGCTTGTTGGCGTGGACCACCCCGATCATCCCGACCCCGGCCATCCTCAAGTCTGCGAAGACCTGGAAGTCGTTTGTCTTTCTGACCTCGTCGTATATGGTGTAGTCGGGCCTCACCAGAAGGAGTATGTCAGCCGAGGCCTCCATGCTCCCTTCCAGGGGGCCGTACTGGGTGATCTCCGGCGGGACCTGGAGGTCCCTCGGAGCTTCCAGGGTCTTGACGACGTAGTCGCAATTCTGCAGGTACTTCGCGACCCCCGCGGCGAAGGTGGACTTACCGGACCCGGGAGGTCCTGCGATCATTATTCCCCTGTGGGCCTCTTTCAGCCTCGCCTTCAGCTCGTCGCTGTGCCTGTAGTCCTCAAGGTCGACCTTGGCCACGGGCCTGACCGCCGTTATCTCCAATCCGTCGGAGAAGGGGGGCCTGGCGATGGCGATCCTCATGGGGCCAAGCTGGATCACGGCGGCTCCGATCTTCTCCATCTCGATGTGGGCATCGGGGTCCGACTTGACCCTCTCGAAGATCTCCCTCACCATCTCCCGAAGGTCCCTCTCGCTCAAGTTCCTGTTGCCGATCTTGGTCAGGCTGAACTCTCCGACCTTCCCCCTCTTTGCCATGGGAAGGGTGCTCTCTTTGAGGTGGACGGATAGGGTGTCGGGGGTGAAGTACTTCTCGAGAGTGATGGGCTTGATCTCACTCCTCTGGGGGCGGACGTACTCGACCTCGATCCCCATCGCCTCGGCCACCCTGGACTGTATCGAGTCGCTGGTGAGGAAGAAGGCTCCGATGTCCAAAGCGACGTCCCGGATCATGGCGTCGATCTCGCCCCCTCCCGCGAGCTTGATCTGGTCCAGGTCCGGCCTTACGCCCACGTATTCCAGTTCGATCTTGCCGGACTTTGCCAGCTCCGAGAGGCGTCTCAGCTCTTCAAGTCCTTTGATCCCGGTCTCGCGGCCGTGGTTGGCCTGAGCCTCCAGCTCCGCAACCACCGCTTCGGGGACTACAACTCGTTTGCCCAGATACTCGCCGGTGGCCACCTTGGCTGAAACTCTGCCGTCGATCACCACGCTCGTATCAGGCACTATACAATCTACCATTGTAATAAACATCCTTCAATTAGTTATTTAGTACTTGTGATTGAAACCAAAAACGATATCAGAGATAGGCGATGTCCATCTCCCGTTTTTCGGCTATCCCTTCAAGAACCTCGTCGATTCCCATCTGTCGCCGTATCCGGCGGGCGGCCATCACCACCATGACGGGTCGACCGTACTTGTGAACCGCCTTGATCTTGGCGGCGTCCTCGCCAAAGCCAGGGTCCAGCCTTCTCAGAATGCAGATCTCGATTCTGCTCTCCACGAAATTGCCGTTGTCCTTGTGGCCGAATTCTATGCAGACCATGCTCCTTTCCTGGATTATCCTGTAGTCCACATCGTAGCTGGCAAAGGCGTTTCTGTCGTAGAGCTTCTTATCGGCAAGGGCTGGCCGAAGGTCCTCTTCAACCACCGAATTTGCCAGCTCCAAAAGCTTTTTCTGGGCCTCTTTGGAGTGCTCTGGACACTTGGCTATGGTGAAGAGGTTGAGGTGGTGGTGAGGCTGCTTTTTGGCGTGGCAGTACGCTCTCGGCTCCACGACGCCGAAGTCGCCCTCACCAGGGAAGAAGGACGGAGAGTAATTGTCGCAGCTGGAGCATTTAATCTGGATCAGAGTATCCTTGTTGAGGAAGGGGGCCATGCCCTCGATGAAGGCGAGGATCTCTCCCATCTGAGGGCTCACGCCCTCGGGCAGGCTCTGCTGGGCCGCCTTGACCGCGAAGAGCAGCTCGCCCTGGTTATCCTCCTCTTCCTTGCCATTCTCCTCTTCCGTATCATCCTTCATGGGAAACTCTTTTCATTAGGCGCGCGTCCGATATAAAGATGTGGTGATGCACCGCCATCACCCAGATATCCGAAAAGGCTATATCCTGTCGCGGCCTGACGCCGATGAGGAGGTCAGCCGGTTGAAGGAGATTCGATTTCACGGCCGGGGTGGCCAGGGAGCTGTTACTGCTGCTGAGTTGATAGCTATTGCGGCTTTTGAAGATAAAAAGTACTCCCAGGCTTTTCCCGCCTTTGGTGTGGAGCGGCGAGGCGCTCCAGTTATGGCTTTTGCCCGAATTGCAGACAAACCGATCCGGGTCAGGAGCCAGATATACGAGCCTGATTACGTCATAGTTCAGGACGTCACCCTGCTGGACGTCGTCGACGTGGCGAGCGGCCTTAAGCCAGAAGGCAAGATAATAATCAACACGGACAGGAATGGCAAAGACCTGTTGCTGAAAACGAAGGCGAAGGTCGTCACCATCGATGCCACCAAGATCGCTCTTGAGAAGTTGGGTAGGCCCATCGTCAACACCACGATGCTCGGTGCCTTCTGTGGCGCTACCGGCGAGATCAGCCTTGAGAGCATAAACAAGGCCATTTTGGGCAGGTTTTCCGGAGCCCTAGGGGAGAAGAATCTGAACGCCATAAAGACCGCTTACGAGGGGGTTTCCCTATGAGCAAATGTGGAGTTAAGATGGTGGTGGAGCCGGGCAGCACCGAGATCACAAAGACCGGTGCCTGGAGAACCTTCGTGCCCGTCTTCGATCACGATAAGTGCATCAAGTGTAGCCTCTGCGAGATCTATTGTCCCGAGAGCTGCATCCACCAGATCGAGGGCGACTTCGTACCGGATCTGGACTATTGCAAGGGGTGCAGCGTCTGCGCCCACGAGTGCCCTCGGGAAGCGATCACCATGGTCCTGGAGGAGAAATAAATGATGAAAGTGGTGGAAGGATCCTATGCGATAGCCGACGCGGTCCGGTGCTGCTCGCCCGACGTCGTCTCGGTCTATCCGATCACTCCTCAGACTCACATCGTGGAGCACCTCTCGGAGTTCGTGGCCGACGGAAAGCTCGACTGCGAGTACATCAACGTCGATTCGGAGTTCTCCTCCATCTCGTCCCTCATCGGGGCGAGCGCTGCCGGGGCCCGGACCTACACCTCGACCACCAGCCAGGGCCTGGCCCTGATGTTCGAGGTTCTCTACAACGTCTCGGGGATGCGTCTACCGATAGTCATGACGACGGTGAACAGATCCCTAAGCGCCCCACTGAGCATCTGGAACGATCAGCAGGACGCTCTGGGCGCGAGGGACTCGGGCTGGATCCAGATCTACGCCGAGAACGTCCAGGAGGCGATCGACCTTGCGCCCCAGCTCTACAAGATCTCCGAGGACCCGAAGATTCTCACGCCCTCCATGTCCTGCATGGACGGGTTCATCCTCACCCACGTCTACGAGCCTGTGGAGTTCCTTGACATCGAGAAGGTGAAGGAATTTTTGCCGCCCTTCAGGCCAGAGTACGTCCTCGACCCGAAGAACCCCAAGACCTTTGGAGCCTTCACAGACCCGAGCTGGTTTACCGAGTTCAAGTACCTCCAGTACCAGGCGATGGAGAGGTCCCTGAAGAAGATCGAGGAGGTCTCAAAGGAGTTCGAGGAGGTATTCGGCCGGGGATACGGCGGCCTCATAGACACCTACGCCATGGAGGATGCCGAGGTCGTCCTCGTCACTATGGGCTCGATCATAGGGACGATCAAAGAGGCGATCGACGAGCTGAGGTCTGAGGGCGTGAAGGTCGGCCTCGTCAAGATCAGAAGCTATCGGCCCTTCCCGGCGGAGGCTCTTAAGAATGCGCTGAAGGATGCAAACGTCATCGTTGTCATCGAGAAGGACCTCTCGATGGGGTACGAGAGCGCCTTGTTGACCGACCTCAAAGGTGCCTTCTACAACAGCTCCATCAAGACTCCGATCATAGGGTTTGCGGTGGGTCTCGGCGGTCGAGACGTGGCGATCACGCACATCAGAAAGATGGTCGAGAAGGCGTCGAAGGTGAAGGATGGCGGTATCGAGTCCGAGTTTGAGATCTTCGACGTGAATCCAGAGTGTCTCTAGGAGGATTATCATGCAAGAGAGTTTGTTTGCACCCGGCCACAGGGCCTGTGCAGGATGTGGAATGCCCACGGCCATAAAGCTCGTTCTCGATGCTGCGGGGCCCAACACCATAGTCACCTCGCCCACCGGCTGTCTAGAGGTCACTTCGACCCCCTTCCCGGAGAGCTCCTGGAGGGTTCCCTGGATTCACTCCCTCTTCGAGAACGCTGCGGCCGTCGCCTCCGGGGTGGAGATCGCCCTCAAGAGGTTCGGAAAGACCGACATAAACCTCCTCGTCATCGGCGGTGACGGGAGCACCTTCGATATAGGGATCGGGGCGATCTCGGGGATGTTCGATCGGGGCCACAAGATAACTTACGTCTGTTACGACAACGAGGCCTACATGAACACCGGGGTTCAGAGGAGCGGGTCGACCCCCTTCTGCGCCAAGACGACCACAACGCCGATCGGAAAGCTCTCCCTTGGAAACCCGGTGCCGAAAAAGGACATGCCTGCGATCGCCGTTGCTCACAGGGTGCCTTACGTCGCCACCGCCTCGATCGCCTACCCTACTGACCTTCGGCGGAAGGTGAAGAGGTCCCTGGAGATGGACGGGCCCGCCTACATCCAGATCAATGCCCCCTGCATCACAGGCTGGAACTTCGAGGCTGGCGACACTATTGAGCAGGCGAGGCTCGTCGTCGAGACGTGTCTTTTGCCCCTCTGCGAGTACGTCGACGGAACTCTAGTTGGAGTCAAGAAGGTGAGGAGGAAGAGGCCCGTCGAGGACTACCTCAAGACCCAGGGCAGGTACAAGCACCTCTTCAAGGCCGAGGGCGGTGCCGAGGTTCTGGCCCAGATCCAGGCCATGGCGGACGCCAACGCCGAGAAGTTCGGCCTTCTCGACTGAGGCCCCCTTCTTCTCTCAACCTCTTTTTTTGGAGATAGAACATGTACGTTGGAAGGATCGTCGTCATAGGCAGGACCGGGAACCGTTCCTGGGTCGGGTACAGGGTATCGTCCCGCTCCTTTCCCAACCGCAGGGCTCAGGTCAGGGGCGAGACGGTCCTCGTCTCGCCCGTGGATCCGAAGGACCTGGAGAAAAACCCCTACATCGCCTACAATTGCATTCGCCTGGCAGGGGGAAGGGCGGCGGTCGTCGCCAACGGGACCCAGGCCGACATGATCGCAGAGAAGATCGAAGACGGGACAAAGCCCCTGGACGCCATCGCCTTCAGCCTGACAGCCTACGGCTACGAGAGGGATGAGCTGGACACCCCCAGAATCGCAGGGGTGGTGATGGGGGATCGGGGGTGGCTTGGGATCGCAAGGAATGGCGAGATCAGGGCTAAGGAGTTCGACCTATCCGAAGATGTCGCCTTCCTGGTTGCCACCTACGAGAAGACGGAGTTTGAGGCCGTGGACGTTGCAGGGAAGAGCGCCGAGGATATAGCGAAAGCCGCCTTTGACCTCGATTTGGAGCTACCGGTCTGCTCGGCGGCGGCTTTCGAGACAGAGGGCGGTTTCAGGCTTGCGGTCTACAACCCGGAGCCTGAGTGAAAATTACGAAATTGAAATTATGAAATTTTACCGACGAGATTTTGCTGATTTTGAGGAGTGGACGGGATGGAGATAAACGGCGTAGAGATTGAGGATACCTTTGCGGAGGGCTTTCCGATAAAGGTGGCCAGGGTTCTGATAACGGCGATCACCGAGAGGTGGGCGATGGAGGCGGCCCGGGAGGCGACCGGCTTTGGGACCTCTGTGATAATGTGCCCGGCGGAGGCCGGGATCGAGCGGGTGGCAAGAAGGGACGAGACCCCGGACGGGAGGCCCGGCGTGTTCATCCAGATCTGTAACATGGGCTTCAAGAACCTGGAGAACTCGCTTCTAGCAAGGATCGGGCAGTGCGTTCTGACCGCCCCCACCACGGCGGTCTTCAACGGCATCCCCGAGGCTGAGAAGCAGTTTGACACCGGGGCGAAGCTGAAGTTCTTCGGAGATGGCTTTCAGAAGGATATGGCCTACTGCGAGCGCGGGGTCTGCAGCATACCGGTCATGTCCGGCGACTTCATCGTCGAAGAAAAAATTGGCGCCGTGGACGGGATCGCCGGCGGAAACTTCTACATCATGGCCGAGAACCAGGCCAGCGCCCTCATGGCCGCCGAGGCTGCCGTCGACGCCATAAGAGAGCAGGAGGGAACGATCACGCCCTTCCCCGGCGGCGTCGTCGCCAGCGGCTCGAAGGTGGGAAGCCGGTACAAGTTCCTGAAGGCCTCGACGAACGAAAGGTTCTGCCCCACCCTGAAAGATGAGGGGGTCTGCACCCTACCCCCGGAGATCAGGGCCTCCTACGAGGTCGTGATCAACGGCGTCGACCGGGAGGCGATCGAGAGGTCGATGCGGGCGGGAATCAACGCAGCCTGCAAGGTTCCGGGCGTCGTCAAGATCTCGGCCGGAAACTTCGAGGGGAAGCTCGGGCCGCATTTGTTCAAGCTGCACGAGATCCTGGGGTAGGCGAAGCCCTGGGATCTATCTTTTTATCCGCTTTTTTGCAGAGGGCAAAAAGCCCAGCTCTTCGGCATTCTCCAGGTAAAGCTCCACGGCCTCTTCCAGGTTGTCGAGGGCTTCTTCGGGCGTATTTCCAAAGCTTGCAACCTCCAGCTCGGGGCATCTGGAGACGTAGGCTCCCTCTTCTTCCCAGATCGTGGCGGTCAGATGGGCTCTCTTCATTTTTCCATCACCATATTCTGCCAGACTACAGCTTTCTTATTCGGATATCACCCTTTGGCGATTCCAATGAGGTGGCTTTTCTCCACCATCTATATCTCAAAGATGACTTTTCTCGCCGGAATACCATTAAATAATAGGGATAGTAACAGAGGCCCTCAAGAGAATATCTCAAAAGGCGTTCGGGGCGATATGATGAGTCATAAATCCATCATGCAGATGTTTCTGATCCTGTCCATCCTCGCGGTCTCTCTTCAGCCGTCCGGTTCCCAAGAGTTAAAGATGGCGGAAGCCGGTGTCGAGATCGTCGAGATCGTTGAGCCTCCGTGGTTCCTGGTGACGACGATCTCTCCATCTTACTCAAGAGATCTCGTCGCCGGATTCGAGGCCCTCGTCAGTGGCCTCGAGTTTCCCGACCATCTGATGAACGAAGATGCCGAGAAGGCCAAGGGGGACTTCGACGTCGGCCTCTACTTCACCGTCCTGGACCGGCTCAGCATGGAGGGGGGGCGGGTCCTCGACTACGTCTACCATTACGCCGGTATAGGCGGCGCCCCAGTCCTCTACGCGAGGAAAGCGGTCGCAACCCCTTACAGGAGCTACTCCGAGTACGCCGCCGCCGGTGGCGCCGCGGCGGAGCCTGAGGCGAGGGAGGACTATTACCTCCGGTACGTCGAGACGGACGGATCGCCGGAGGGGTTCTTCCAGCTCGCCCTCCTCTTGATCCAGGGAGAGCAGTTCTACCAATTCTGGCACGCGAACTACAACGACGACCGGATTGTCTCGGACATGGAGGACGCCCGCGCCAGCCTGGGCGGCTGGGTCGGCGAGGACGACGCCACGGTCGAAGGGCTTCTGGCGGAGGTCGCCGAGATCGACCTCGCTCCCGTCGTCTCGATGAACAGAGATCAGGTCAAAGTCGAGGTCGTCGTCTTCACCGATTGGGGCGGGTTCATCAAGAGGTCGATCGTCATGGAGAGGGAGTTTCCCCACCTGATCCTCTGGGAGAAATCGGAGGTCCTCGTCCCTTACAACTGCGGGATCATGTTCTGAGGGGCGGAGCGTTCGCCCCCTCGCATCGCATTGTGGTTCTGGCGAAAGTTCGATTCGAGCAGATGATGAGGGGCGGCTCCCGAATGCGAGGTGATGGGGGCATTTTGCGAGATCGGGATCTTCGGCCTCGATTGAGCTGGCGACGGGCCCGGCCGGGAGGGCGGTCGGCGCCGTCGGGGGAGGCGGCCCGCAAGTTTCCGGGGGTTGTCGAGATCGCGGCCGGGAACTTCGGCGGGAAGATCGGGCCGGGCCACCTCCTCCGGCGCGAGATGCTGGGGTAGGGGAATCCCCGGGACGAATTCTTTTATCCGCTTTTTGAAGAAGTCAAGAGGCCCAGCTCTTCGGCGTTCTCCTAGTAAAGCCCCACGGCCTCTTTCAGGTTGCTGAAAGCCTCTTCGGGCGTATCTCTACAGCTTGCGACCTCCAGCTCGGGGCATCTGGAGACGTAAGCGCCCTATTCTTCCCATACCGTAGCGGTCAGGTTGACTGGGATCATTTTCCGACCACCGTGATTTATTTTGTCTATTAGCAATCTATTCGCTACTTTGGTGTGGGTGACTTCAACACCTTATTAATAAGTTAAGGATTTTGAGCTACATAACCATTCTTCTTTTCCACACTATTTATGCGTTCTTCATAACCGATGACGCCTGGAGTGACTCTTGATAAACACCTCCCAAAAGTAGCATATAGTAGATTCAAGTAACTGAACCTGTGAGTTAATTAAGTCTGTTAGATCATAATCTAAGCGTGGCGATTGTAACATGAGGGAGGGAGACTAATTAAAGGTGTATCTGAAGAAGGGTACAGTTTCGATGCTTTCTTCAAAGAGGCTACCGGAAACATCCCGTATCCATTTCAGAAAAAGTTCGCAGCTTCAAACCAGTTGCCCGATCTAATTGAGATTCCCACCGGCCTTGGTAAGACTGACGCGGTAATTTTGGGTTGGTTGTGGTGCCGGAGGTTCGACCCCAGGCCAGAAGTCCGCTCCGCTACACCCCGCAGGCTGGTCTACTGCCTGCCCATGAGGGTTCTGGTGGAACAAACCAAGGATAAGGCTGCAAAGTGGCTGGAGAAGCTGGGAATGTTGGCGAGTGGTCCGGGAGACGAAAGTCCGGTTGGAGGGTGGGCCTCGGAGAAGGGAGAATCTGGCAAGCGTATCGCCGTCACGGTGCTAATGGGTGGCGAGGAAAAGGACGCCTGGGACCTCTACCCAGAGAGGGACGCGATAATCATCGGAACTCAGGACATGCTATTATCCCGCGCCCTTAACCGCGGTTACGGCATGAGCAGGTACAGGTGGCCAGTCCACTTCGGCCTCCTCAACAACGACTGCCTCTGGGTGATGGACGAGGTGCAGCTGATGGGCGTAGGTGTGGAGACCTCGGCCCAGATGCAGGGTTTCTGTGATCATTTCGGCACCTTTCAGAGGGAAAGGCACGTCTGGATGAGCGCCACCCTGGACGAAGTGCGGCTGGATACTGTAGACCACCCCCAGCCCTCTGATGGGCGGTCGAGACTGTCCCTCTCTGGAGAGGACCGGGCCCTTTTCCAGGTCGTCAAGAAGTTCGAGGCGAAAAAGGCCCTAAAAAGAGCACCATTGAGGCTGGATAAGGAAGGAGAGAAGGCCTATCCAGAAGCTATGGCCGACCTCGTCATCGCGAGCCATAAGAAGGAAACCCTCACCATCGTCGTTGTAAACAGGGTCTATCGGGCTCAAAAGATCTACGAGTCCCTGCTCTCCAGAGGCCGGACCCCGGAGGATACTGCCGTCATCCACTCCCGTTTCCGGGAGGAAGATCGAAGAGATCGGATGAAGTTGCTGGACGAGAAGAAAGATCGGATCGTCGTCTCCACCCAGGTGGTGGAGGCCGGGGTGGACGTCTCCGCCCACACCATGATCTCCGAGCTTGCCCCCTGGTCGTCTCTGGTACAGCGGTTTGGGAGGTGCAACCGGCGCGGTGAGCACGAGGACGCCCTTGTAGTGTGGGTGGATCTGGACTTCAGCGATAAAGGAATAGCTCTGCCTTACGACTCATCTTCCCTGGAGGTGGCGAGAGGTCTGATCGAGAGCATAGATGACGCCGGGCCCAAGAACCTCTCGTCGATAAAACATGAGGAACCGTTCAAAATTAGGCCGGTGTTACGGTGGAAGGATCTGCTGGACCTCTTCGACACGACACCAGACCTCACGGGAAACGACCTGGACGTGTCCAGGTACATCAGGGAGGACGAGGACAGGGACGTCCAGGTCTACTGGAGGGATCTGGGGGATGAGGCTCCGGAAGAAAAATTGAAGGCTCCAAATAGAAAAGAGCTCTGCTCAGTCTCTTTATCCCAAATATCTCAGTATCTCAAGAGGTTTCCCGGATGGGTCTGGGATCCCCTCGAATCCGACTGGATAGGTGTCAACAATGGCCAGCTCAGGCCAGGCATGGTGATCCTCCTCGATCCGAAGAACGGCGGTTACAGGTCTGACATCGGCTGGGTCGGGACGGAAGGAAAAGATCCCGTGGAGGTGATCATGCCCGACCCGAAAAACGCTCACGACCCTTCCATGGACGAAGATTCCGAGACCCAGGTCGGCAGATGGGTCGGACTGACCGAGCACACCGACGACGTCTCCCTTGAGGTGGCGTCTATTTTGGAGCAGCTCGGCCTTCCCGGGGAAATAGAGAACGTCCTCGAAGAGGCCAGCCTCTGGCACGACGCAGGCAAACTTCATCCCGCCTTCCAGAACATGCTGATCTCTGGTCGAGAGGACGAGGCGAGCCTGAGGGCGAGGGGTCCCTGGGCCAAGTCCGACGGTAACGGTCGCAGACCGGTCTACTGGGTGGAGGTCGAAGGAAAGAAGGTCCTCCGTCCCTACTTCCGCCACGAGCTGGCTTCGGCCCTGGCCTACCTCCAGACTGGGGGCAGGGACCTCGTCGCCTACCTCATCGCGGCCCATCACGGCAAAGTCCGGGTTTCCATCAGGTCCCTGCCTCTGGAGAACCTGCCCCAAGACGACCGCCTCTTCGCCCGAGGGGTTTGGGACGGAGACGTGCTTTTCGCCTATCCCGGACTTTTGAACGAGGATGTCTGTCTGGACCTATCCCTTATGCAGATGGGTGAGGGAAGCTGGCTGGAGAGGACCCTGAAACTGAGGGACGACCCCGGGATGGGACCCTTCAGGCTGGCCTACCTGGAGAGCGTTCTCAGGGTCGCCGACTGGAGGGCGTCGGAAAAGGAGGGAGAGGATGAAGGAAGTGCATGACGTTGAGCTGAAGGGCTGTGCACCCGTACCGCTGGCCCATTACCTGAAAGCCCTGGGGGTGATACGTCTCGTCTCCGAGCAGGTCGATCCTGGAGCCAGATGTTACTGGAAGAGGGACGCGTTTCACTTGATATCCAGCCTTGACGAGGGTTCTTTGGTCCGGTTCTTCCTGGAAGAGTACGGTCCAACGCCGATACTGGCTCCCTGGAACGGGGGCAGTGGCTTCTACTACCGCGAGGAGTTGTCGTTGGAGAAGGACCCTGTCACGGGAAAGAGGAAGAGGACCGGCCGGAGGAAACAGCCCACTGCGGCCACAAAGGTCGTCGATTCCATCCTGGACTCGTCGGCCCCGCGTCTTGACCGTTACCGCCGTGCCATCGCCGTTGCCAAGGAGGTTCTGGAGGTCATGGGCATGGAGGAAGCGACCAGTGGCAAGTCCAAGGAGGAACTGATTCAGGCTATCAGGAACAGGCTTTCGGATGATGCCATCACCTGGCTCGACGCCTCAGTAGTCCTGACCGCTGAGAACGCCAAGTATCCGCCTCTTCTGGGAACCGGGGGAAACGATGGAAATACCGATTTCAGCAGCAACTTCATGCAGCGGCTCTGCGAGGTCTTCGATCCCGGGGATGGCATGCCCACTGGCATGTCGGCATCCTGGCTCCGGGGTTCCCTCTTCGCCACCACCCTGGACGGGCTGGTTAAGGGAGCGGCTGCGGGACAGTTTTACCCGAGTGCGGTGGGTGGTGCCAACGCCGAGTCGGGTTTTGGCTCGAACTCTATGGTGAACCCCTGGGATTTCATCCTTAACATTGAGGGGGCTCTCCTCTTTGCAGCGGCCAGCGTAAAGCGCCTTCAAGATACCGGGCCCGGGGTTTTGAGCTACCCGTTCAGCGTCCGCTCCTCGGGGGTGGGTTACGGCAGCGCGGCCCAGACGGACGAGAAGACCTCCAGGGCGGAGATCTGGGTGCCGATGTGGAGCAGGCCCACAGGGGTCCGGGAGCTCAAGGCGCTGATGTCGGAGGGGCGGGCCCAGGTGAAAGGGCGGTCTGCCCGAAACGGCGTGGACTTCGCCCGGGCCGTGGCCACCCTCGGGGTCGATCGGGGGTTGGAATCCTTCGAGAGGTACGGTTTTCACGTCCGCAACGGCCTGGCTTACTTTGCCACGCCCTTGGGGCGTTTTAGAGTCAGCCGACAGCCCCAGGTGGAGATCCTCTCCGACGTGGACGCATGGCTTGTCTCGTTCAGAGACAAAGTTGGATCTGGCAACTCGCCCGCCTCCGTCGGTCGGGCCCTGAGGAATCTCGACTCTTCCATCCTGGCCCTCTGCAGGGAACAGAGCTCTGGCCGGGTCCAAGACGTCTTGATCGCCCTTGGAAACTGCGAGAGGGCGGTCGCCCAGAGCATCAGGTGGGCGAGGGAGGCTTACGTGAGGCCCGTGCCGCCCCTATCGGGTCGATGGTTGTTGGAGGCGGACGACGGGAGCCCCGAGTTCAGGCTTGCCGCCAGCCTCGCCTCGGTCTACGGCTATTACAGGGAGAGGGATGGCCAGACCACCCTTATGCCCCTGAGGTCTCAGATGGAGCCGGTCAACGCCTGGATAAATGAGGGGCACATGGGCTTGGCCTTCGCCGAGGTGGCAAGCAGAGATGTGGTATGGGCAAACGGCGACCCCGTATCTGCCCTGAACGGTATGATGTCCCGGAGGATCATGAGGGCGGTCCAGTCCGGGTCCGCCAGCTATCCCGACAGGGGACGGATCAATGCAGATCTAGGCGACGTCGCCGCCTTCGTGGAGGGACATGTCGACCTTTCCAGGATGGTCGACCTCCTCTGGGGCTTTGTCCTCCTCGACTGGCCTGCCGTCGGGGGCGAAGCGATCACGAGATCGCATTCAACGTCGTCACCCGGTGCGGCTTACGAGCTGTTGAAGCTCTGCTTTTCCGGGTGCCATGTCCGGGACATGGAGGTTCCCCTGGTGGCCGAGATCCACAGGAGGGCTTCCCTGGGTGATAGCTTTGCAGCGGTCCAGCTGGCGGTTCGCCAGTTGAGGGGTAGCGGACTTATTCCTGCTCTTGATTCCGTTGATATCTCCAGAGATTTTACGAAACGGACGGCTGCAGCCCTGCTCTTTCCCCTGGGATCCCATCAGGTCAGATCGATTGCTGAAAGGGTGCTGAGGCCGGATGCGAGGAATTAGGGATTTTATCATGATGCTACGTTTTGGAGGGATTGTATGAACTTGGATGCGTTGAGAACTGAACCGCGACTGCTGGTCGAAGTGGGCCTTAAGCCCCTTCAGGGGACCAGGTTTCAGCCTACCGGCTTTCCTGACCTGGGGGCGGCAACCTACCAGCTGGCCGACGCGACTCAGATGCTGCTGGTGGAGTCGGCCCAGAGCATGGCCAACAGGATGGAGGCCGTCTGCTGGGACGAGATAAAAGGCGACTGGGAGGCTCCTTTGAAAGGGCTGCCTTACATCAAAGTGGTGGACAAGGACGATAGACCTCTGACCAACTCGGTCCTGGAGTCTCATCGAATAAACAGCCCGTATATCCTGGAGTCGAAGGACAAGACCTTCTTCGACGCGCTCAAAGGAGAGGTGGGCGTCATGGAAAAGGGGCGGGTCGACCTTCACCTGCTGGCGAAGACCCTGTTGAAGTACGATATCAACACCCTCCTTCACGGCGTGTTTCTGGCGAAGAAAGAGCTGGCCGGTGGCCGGCTGAGGCTCCCGCGAGCCCTTTCTGGTTTCGTCGAGGCCAGGGACGTGACCGTGGCTCCCAGTGGTGGGGTCAAGAAAGACGAGGTGGACCCTTCCGGTGAGGCTAAAAGGGGCTTTGGACACGTCCCCTTCCACAGAGACGAGTTCACTGGAGAGATCACCGCCTTCTTCAATCTCGACCTCGCCCAGATCCGCGGCTACGGCCTGGGTGACGGGGTGGATGACCTCCTCGTGGCTCTGGCCATCTACAAGATCAGGAAGGTGCTGGACGAGGGCCTCCGCTTCAGGACCGCCTGCGACCTGGAGGCGGCGGGTGAGCCGGTGGTCGTGCGGCCCGTCGACTTCGCCCTGCCGTCGCTGGCAGAGGTCGAGGGGGCCCTTCCCGACTTGATACAGAAGTCAGGCTCCAACTTCGCAGAAACCAGGGTAACCACGGTCAGGTACGAAGCGTGATCCGATGCTGGTCATAGAGCTGGGGTTTCCGGCGGGTAGGTATCACGCCACTCCCTGGGACAGGCAGGTCAACGAGGGTGCAGTGGAGTGGCCACCGTCTCCCTGGCGCATCCTGCGCGCCCTCATCTCCACCTGGTACCACAAGGCCCAGGGGGAGGTCGACGAAGAGACGGTCGCTTCTTTGATCAAGCGGCTATGCGGGCTGCCTGAGTTCTACTTGCCTCCCGCGGCCCTGGGACATACCCGTCACTACATGCCCCTCTTTCGATCGTCTCTGGACGGCAAGACCACGAAGATCTTCGATACCTTCGCCGCCCTGGATGAGGATAAGCGGGTATTCGTAATCTGGCCGGATCTCGATATGTCTGAGGAAGATGAGAAAGTCCTCGAGATTCTCGTCTCCCGGATGGGATACTTCGGCAGGGCCGAGTCCTGGGTCGAGGCTAGATTGGTCGAAGATCCGGCCTTTGAGAGCAACTGCCGCCCCCTGGAGCTGGAGGCTGCGGCGCCGGAGGGGCTGGAGACCGTCTCGACACTGGCCTGCATGTCCGGGGAAGAGTATCAGGCCTGGAGGAAGGTCGCCCTGGAGGAGCACCAGGGGCGCAGGCTCTCGGAGCTGAAGGCCAGGGCCAGGGAGAGGGGAAAGCCCGGGGAGAAGGTGAAGCTTGGAAAAAAAGACCTGGAGGCGATCGAGCAGAACCTTCCCGCGGACATCTTCCAGGCTCTTCACGCCGACACTGGCGACCTGAAGAAGGCGGGCTGGAGCCAGCCTCCGGGAAGCGTCTGGGTGGCCTACGGCAGGCCGAGGAACGCCTTCGACGTCGCGACCAGGGCGAGATCGGCCATGCACAGGGGCGATCCTGCAACTGTGGCCCGGTTTGCCGTTGCCAGCCAGGCGCCTCCGAGGCTAACCGATGCCGTCTCCCTGGCGGAGAGAATCCATGTGGCTCTGGTCAGCCGTTCGGGCGGGCTTTCAGCCTTTACCGGCTGCGACGAGGCCGGGCGGCCCCTGGAAGGTCACGTCCACGCCAAGATCCTCTGCGAGTCCAACCTGGGCCTTGGCAGGGGTCGGAGGGGTGAGATCACCCACGTCATCGTCTACGCACCCATGGGCTTTGGTCCCGAGGAGCGGAGGGCTCTCGACGAACTGACCGAGGTCTGGGGTCGCAAGGGCCACGACGTCCAGATGGTGCTCCTGGGCGTCGGAAGGCCCGAGGACTTCGGCGGGCTGGAGGTAGAGAGGGGTAGATCGCCGACACTTGCGAAGGCAAAAACCTGGGTCTCCAGGACGCCCTTCGTACCGACGAGGCATCCCAAGGCCACCAGGCCGGGGGTGCCGAAGGTCGACGAGTCCGGCCTGCAGATCGGAAGCACCGAGCACGAGCTGAGGAGGCTTCTCGCCCTTGGCGGGTTCCCGAGGCCCACGGCGGTGGATGCGGTCTCCTCGACGGACCTGGCGGGCCACGAGACGAGGTGGCTCGCCTTCAGGCGGGAGAGGAACAGGGGCGAGGGGAGGCGGGCCACCAATGTTGGCTACGGATTCCGGATCGAGTTTCCCGAGCCGGTGAGGGGTCCGATAGCTCTCGGCTACGGGGCGCACTTCGGCCTCGGCCTCTTTCTCCCCGCTCGCTGAACTCCGATCTTTTTTCTGGCTGAACAAGCCCCCTTGGTCAGGGCCATCCGGGCCAGACGGATGGATTTGGCCAAATTAAAGTAACACATTAAGCCTGTGATCTAGGTAATTTTAATTTCTTATTCACAATTTGTAGTTTACCGGTAGATTTATTTTACCGGTAGATTTATATACGACACCCTACACTATTATGAAACGTCAAAACGTTTGAGGTGCTATCATCGACAAACCACCATAAAAAGAGCTGCGGAGGTTCCACCTCCGCTGTCTACTTCAACCAAGTGCCGTCGTCCCCAAGAACGGTATGGGGTCCGACTTAAGATCGGTTTGCTCCCCCGAGCATCGTGGGTTCAAATCCCACCGGCGGCACTTACAATAATAGTATTTATTGGTAGGGCGCAAGCCCTATTCAAACTTTGTGGTATAATCCCGTGGCCCCTTTGAAGCATAATTGTGTTAGGTGTAATCCGAGCTGACGAAAAAAATGCTCCGCGAACAAAATCGCGGCCCCAATTCGTCGAAATATTTAGCTCGATTCGACTAGTATCCATGGGATTTATCTCTCATTTTATTCGTCCGCAAGCACCTCTTCGCCAGCCGTGGCCTTCCGGGCCAGGAGAGCGGATGAGCGGAAGCGACGCCCTGGCCCGCGGCTTATTATAAATCGTATTACTGTATACAAATATCCTCACAGGAGGGTTTTACTCTTGACCGAATATTCTGTAGAAAGCGACGTTCCCCTTCTCATCCCCGCCCGTATGCTGAACGAGTTCGCATACTGCCCCAGGCTCTGCTACATCGAGTGGATTCAGGGCGAGTTTGCAGACAGTGCTGACACCGTTGACGGCAGATTTCAGCACAGGCGAGTGGACTCGGATTCCGGAGCTGTGCCCGAGGACGAGGAAGAGGCGGCGGAGGCCTTCCACGCAAGGTCGGTATCCCTCACAGGGCCGGAGATCGGCGTGGCCTGCCGGATAGATCTTCTGGAGGGGGTGGGGAAAAGGGCCACGCCGGTGGACTACAAGAGGGGGTCTGCGCCGAAAGTGCCCGAGGGCGCTTACGAGCCTGAGAGGGTCCAGCTCTGCGCCCAGGGGTTGGTGCTGAGGGAGAACGGCTTTGAGTGCTCTGAAGGGGTGATCTACTACGCCAAATCCAAGCAGAAGGTGACTGTTCCCTTCGACGAGGCTCTGGTGAGTAGGACAAAAGAGCTGATTGAGAAACTCTGGGCGGTGGCCCAGCGGGAGGAGATGCCTCCGCCCCTGGAGGGAAGCCCAAAGTGCGTGAGATGCTCTCTTGCAGGAATCTGCCTCCCGGACGAGGTCAACATTCTGAAGGAGATGGAGGCGGAAGAGGAGGTAGAGAAGAGCAGGAAAGAAGGGGCAAGGGAAGAAGAGAGAGAAGTTAAAGAAAAGGCTGGGCCGGTGAGGAGGCTTGTGCCCACTTTGGACGATCATGTCCCGATATACGTCGTCGGCCAGGGCGAGACGGTCCGAAGGCGAGGAGACCGTCTGGAGTTCTGGTCTCGTGACGGCAAGGTCGGAGAGGCGAGGCTCCGGGAGGTTGCCCAGCTCTCCCTTTACGGCGGCGTTGAGATCACCTCCCCGGCTCTTGCAGATCTTCTCCAGCGAGGCGTTCCAGTCTGCCACTTCAGCCACGGAGGATGGTTTTACGGGATATCCCAGGGAACCGTCCACAAGAACGTGGAGCTAAGGATTAAGCAGTTCGACTTGGCCAAAAGCAGGAGAAGGTCTCTGGAGATGGCGAAACGGTTCGTCTCCGGCAAGATCAGAAACTCTCGAACCCTGATCCGGAGAAACGATTCTGACGCCCCAAAAGAGGTCCTGGCGGCCCTTAACCGCCTGGCGAGAGAGGCCGAAGAGGCAAAAAGTGCAGAGAGCCTCCTGGGGATCGAGGGGGCAGCGGCCCAGGCTTACTTCTCGCGGTTCGAGAACCTCCTGAAGGCCCGGGCGGGCAGCTTCTCCTTCGAGAACCGGAACAAAAGGCCACCCAAAGACCCCGCGAACGCGGTTTTGTCCTACCTCTATGGGATACTGGTAAAGGACGTCTTCGTCACCCTCCTGGCGGTGGGCTTCGACCCCTACCTGGGGTTCTACCACAGGCCGAAGTACGGCAAGCCAGCCCTCGCCCTGGACCTGATGGAGGAGTTTAGGCCCCTCATAGCCGACTCTGTGGCGATCACCCTATTCAACAACGGCGAGCTTTCCGAGAAGGAGTTCGTGCGACGGGGTTTGGGCGTCTCCATGACCTCGAAGGGGAAGAAGACGGTGGTCTCCGGCTACGAGAGGAGGATGAGTTCAGAGATAACCCATCCCATCTTCGGCTACAAGGTCAGCTATCGGCGCGTTCTGGAAGTCCAGGCCAGGCTCCTCGCCAGGGTCGTCTCGGGCGAGATCGAGGGGTATCCGCCCTTCTGCACCAGGTGAGGTAATGAGCGGTTTGAACGCATACATCGTGAGCTACGACATATCGGACCAGAAGCGGCTCTACCAGGTCCACAAGACGATGAAGGGCTTCGGAGACCCTCTTCACTACTCGGTCTTCCGCTGCGATCTGTCCCCAAAGGGGAGGGTGGAGCTGGTGGCCGCCCTGACCGACATCATAAAGCACGATGAGGACCGGGTGATGATCATAAACCTGGGACCCCTGGAGGGAGAGGTCGACAGGCGGATTGAATTTCTGGGGGTTCGACCAGAGATGAACGACCACTCGGCCATCGTAGTCTGAACGTTGCGAGAGGTTAGGTGGTGACCGAAATCCCGGGACCCGCTCGAAAGGGAGACTGGTATCGAATGTCGAAGCAGAATCGAGGCGAGAACGTGAGAAGATCGGAGACGAAGACCGACCTCTCGAAAATGGCCATTTTTTCGTGGTCAGGATACCCCGGAATATGGCCGCTCTTTCCACGTCTGAAAAGACGTGGCCCCATTGAAGCCTGAGGTCCGCGCCGCTGAGGTCCGCGCTGCTGAGGTCTTTCCACGTCTGAAAAGACGTGGCCCCATTGAAGCGGATTGGTTTCGTCTCCCATACTCCCACCTCTTGACTTTCCACGTCTGAAAAGACGTGGCCCCATTGAAGCTACTTCCTTCATGGTGATGGTTCAAATGGTAAGTCTACCTTTCCACGTCTGAAAAGACGTGGCCCCATTGAAGCGGCAACAACCCATGGGATATACGTAATGACGGGAGCAAACTTTCCACGTCTGAAAAGACGTGGCCCCATTGAAGCCTAATTGAGCCTTCTTTACGTTAGACTTTTCAGATTCACTTTCCACGTCTGAAAAGACGTGGCCCCATTGAAGCCCAGTCTTCGCCGTCTTCGGACTCCATCTCCTCGACGAGCTTTCCACGTCTGAAAAGACGTGGCCCCATTGAAGCCATAATTTCTGAGACGGCTAACACATAGCAAGGCTTCCCCTTTCCACGTCTGAAAAGACGTGGCCCCATTGAAGCCAATCCTGACAGAAGGCGTGACGGGCGCGACAGAAGCAGTCTTTCCACGTCTGAAAAGACGTGGCCCCATTGAAGCCTGACGCCCAGGATCTTGAGCGTCACAAAATCGCCTTCCCTTTCCACGTCTGAAAAGACGTGGCCCCATTGAAGCTCGCAGTCTCGAATAGTATTGCCGCTGGCAGTGTTGACTTTCCACGTCTGAAAAGACGTGGCCCCATTGAAGCACCACGGCCCGAGAGGCCCCCTCGACCCCTACCCAGTCACCACTTTCCACGTCTGAAAAGACGTGGCCCCATTGAAGCAGTTTCGGCCAAGAATACCCGGCAGCTCCAAGATGTGCTTTCCACGTCTGAAAAGACGTGGCCCCATTGAAGCTATATCATCATATTCATCTGGCATGAAATCACCTGGGGACTTTCCACGTCTGAAAAGACGTGGCCCCATTGAAGCCGGATCTCGTCTGGTGGTGTCCCTGTCGTCTCGGCCTTTCCACGTCTGAAAAGACGTGGCCCCATTGAAGCAGCCGAATCGTAGACCTCCACCCAGGTGGCACCGTAATCTTTCCACGTCTGAAAAGACGTGGCCCCATTGAAGCACCTACTCGCAGTTCACCA
>CAZNGI010000005.1:0-21447 GCA_964572505.1 uncultured Methanotrichaceae archaeon
ATCTATTTTTACGCTTGATTCGAGTATCTTGGAAAGGAGGCTGAATAGTTACCTTTTTTTTAGCCATTCACCGATATTATTTTCTGGGATTGTATCGCCAATCCAATAAATTCCCCATGGTAAAGAACCCTCTGGCAGTTGATTCAATATCTCTGCAATGCTTTTGTCGTTTCCACCATAACCCACGAAGATCAACCCAGTTTCATAGAGAAAATTATTAAGTACTTCTTTTAGACGAGAAGGTAATTGGCTTGTCTCACTTTCTGTGTTTCTGGGCTGAAGTAGAGCATCACCATGTAGCTTAATTACCAAAGGACGCATCCTTGTAGTTCTAACAAATCCAACAAGTGAGTCATGTGATATAATAATAGGCTTCTTATGAGTATAAAGGTAAAGAGCATCCGCCACTAGATCATCAAAATTCGTTGTCAATACCGCGTTGCAATTTCTGCCATATTTTTTATGACTCATGAGCTTAGCCAACACTGCGTAACCAAAACTAGGATCTTTTCCTTCCGTAAATCGCTCAATTTCTCTCTGCCTTCCCACAGATGTCTTAAACAAATCATTTATTATATTTCCATAGAACAGAGATCCATTAGTTCCATCATATCCTTGATAATGTTCTTTTGCCCAGTCTTCGTAATCGTTATCGTCGCCAGTCTTTAATCGCTTAAGTCGAGGCAACCAGTTTCTAACAAGCTCCCCTGCGTCGGGTATACCCGACGAGACAGAGCAACCAGCGCCAAGGAAAAATACGAACTTGCTGTCTTCATTTTCGTCCATCTTGTTCTTAAACCTGCGAACAAACTCCTCTACGTCCATTTCTCTGAGGGGCTCAATTTTGTCATCCATCGGCGCGTTACCTCCTGAACCAAATCTAGCAGTGACCTAATTAAACTTTTCATCGCTTTTAATGCTATCACAGCTCTATCCTCTGCAGGTCCCGCCCGATCTCGACTTTGGCGCCGGGGCCGAGGCCCGCCAGAACGTCCCTGACCATCTCGGCCTCGCAGCCGATCGTCTGGGGGTAGAGGTGGGTGAGGACGATCCTCTTGACGCCAGCGCCCCGGAAGGTCTCGCCGAGCCACTTCGGCGTCGAGTGGTTGGTGACGACGTAGGGCTCGGGAAAAGAACACTCGTGGATCAGAAGGTCCGCGCCCCTGGCAAGGTCCCTCATCGATTCCGTCGGCTCGGTATCTCCAGAGTAGACGATCGACTTGTTGCCTGACTCGATCCTGTAGCCCAACGCCGGAAGGCTGTGGACCGCCTCGCCGGCCCTGATCTTCAGGCCCTTGAGTGTGAACTCGTCGCCGGGCCGAACGACGCTGAAAGAGACGTCCAGATCATCCAGGTACGAGTAGAGGCCCCGAACCGTCTCAAACCACTCCTCCGTCCCCTCGGGCCCGCGAACCTCCATTCTGCTCTCGCCCATCAGCCAGCGGGCCTTGGCAAGGGCGAGAAGGTCCGATACGTGGTCGAGATGTAGGTGGGTGAGGAGGGCGACGTCGATCTCCAGGGGGGAGATTTCCGCCTCCGCCAGCCTCAAAAGGGCTCCAGCGCCGCAGTCGAAGAGAAGGGGTTTTTCGGCCTTTATCACAAGGCCCGCCTGGGCCCGGCCCGAATGGGGGATGCCGACCCCGGTTCCAAGAAGGGTCACCTCGATTTCCATGAGATCCTCTGGGGATTCGAGGGTAATAGAGGTTGCCGACGGCCTGGACCGATCGGTTTTAAGTATCTCCAAAGAATCAGATCTCAAGAACGATAATCATACATCAAGATTGATCAAGGTGGTATTTTGAAGGAGAACGTCATCAAGAACTCAGGCCTAGCCGAGAAGGGCAAAAAGAGGATCGAGTGGGCGAGAAGACACATGCCCGTCCTCCAGAAGATCAGAGAGGAGTACACGATTGAGCGGCCCCTGGAGGGCGTCAAGGTCGTGGCATGCCTCCACGTCACCGTCGAGACGGCCAACTTGCTATCGACCCTCACCGCTGGCGGAGCCAAGATCGCGGTCGCGGGGTCCAACCCCCTCAGCACCCAGGACGACGTCTCAGCGGCTCTTGCAGAGCAGGGGATGTACGTCTACGCCTTCCACGGCGAGAACGACCAGGAGTACTACGACTGCATCAACAAGGCTCTTGACATCGGTCCAAACGTCACCCTCGACGACGGCGCCGACACCATCGCCACCATCCACAGGGACCGAAAGGACCTGGCGGGCGACATCCTCGGCGGCTGCGAGGAGACGACGACGGGAGTCATAAGGCTGCGGGCCCTCGCCGACGCTGGCGAGCTGATGTACCCGGTCCTCGCCGTCAACGACGCCGAGACTAAGATGATGTTCGACAACCGGTACGGAACCGGCCAGAGCACCCTCCACGGGATCATGAACGCCACAAACTTCCTCTTCGCCGGCAAGAACGTCGTCATCGGAGGCTACGGCTGGTGCGGCCGGGGCCTTGCGACCCGGGCGAGGGGCATGGGCGCAAACGTCATCGTCGTCGAGGTCGAGCCCCGAAAGGCGCTCGAGGCTGCGATGGACGGCTTCAGAGTGATGCCGATGATTCAGGCATCCCCCATCGGGGACCTCTTCGTCACCGTCACGGGAGACATTTCGGTCATCAGAAAAGAGCACATGGAGCTGATGAAAGACCAGGCGATCGTCTGCAACAGCGGCCACTTCAACGTCGAGATCGACATCCCGGCCCTGGAAGGGATGGCAAAGGAGAAGGGCGAGGTCCAGGAGAACGTCGTGGAGTACAAGATGAGTGACGGCCGCAGGATCTACCTCCTCGCCGAGGGACGACTTATCAACCTCGCCGCCGCCTACGGCCACCCGCCCGAGGTGATGGACATGAGCTTTGCAAACCAGGCCCTCTCCGTTCGCTACATAGCCGAGCACGGCCCGGATCTTGAGAGGAAAGTCTACTCCGTCCCCTCGGAGATCGATAAGAGGGTTGCGGCCCTCAAGCTCGAGGCGATGGGGATCGAGATCGAGACCCTGACCCCGGAGCAGTACAAGTACCTCCACAGCTGGGATATGGGAACCTGAGATGAGGTGAGAAGGGATATGGACCTGAAAAGAGAGGCCGTCGAGGCCTACCTGAGAAGCCTTGAAGGAGACGACGCCGAATTGGTCGGCATGAGCACCCTCGGGGACACCACTCCCACCACCGAAGACGTCAAAGGCTTCGGCTACGGAAGCCCCGTCCTTCTGGAGTACCTGTCCGGAGGCGAGACGAAGTCCGCGGTCCTCTCGACGATGCGAGTCCAGGAGGGGTTCGGCCACGACCACTTCTCGGACCGGGCCCAGGTCCTCCTCTGGCAGCACTCGACCTTCGGCAACCTCCCAAAACACGCAAGATCGATCGACGCCGGATACTTCAACCCCCTGGGGTTGCTCAACTCCTGCGGCGACGCCTCGGAGTTCTTCATCCTGATGGAGAAGATCGAGGGCAAAGAGTACTTCTTCGACCTGGAAAGGGTGAAGGACGAGGGCGCAACAGACCTGGACCGAGCCCGGGCAGAGGTCCTCTCCACCTACTTAGCCCAGATCCACGCCGTCAAGAAGGACTCGCCAGCCCTCTATCGGCGAAAGATCAGAGACACCGTCGGCCACGGCGAGTGCATCATGGGAATCCTCGACGACTACCCACCGGACCCAGAGTTCCTGGCGCCCGGCGAGCTTTCGTCGATCGAGAAGAAGTGCGTCGACTGGAGGTGGCGACTTCGGGACAGGACCCACCGGCTCTGCATGGCTCACGGCGACTTTCACCCCTGGAACGTGATGTTCAGGTCGGGAACCGACTTTTCGGTCCTGGACAGATCCCGGGGCGAGTGGGGCGAGGCCGCCGACGACATCACCGCCATGACGACCAACTACATCTTCTACTCTGTCCAGAAGAGCTTGAGCCTCGCGGGCGGCCTGAAAGACCTCTTCGAGCTCTTCTTCGAGAACTACCTGGACAGGACCGGAGACGAGGAGCTTCTGGAGGTGATCGCGCCCTTCTTCGCCTTCAGGATGATGGTCGTTGCAAGCCCCACCTGGTACCCGCTCCTCAGCGGCGATGTCCGAAGGACCCTCTTCAACTTCCTGGAAAACGTCCTCTATTCCGAGGAGTTCGACTACAAGAAGGTCAACAGCTACCTCGAAAAGCCCCGGATCTGAGATGGAGACTCGATACGCCTTCGAGCTCTCGGGGGAGCACCCGACGATCCCAAAAAGCGAGGCTCTGGCGCTCCTGGAGATCTGCTCATCAGGTTATCGGATCATCTTCGACCTCGACCGCTGTCTCGTCGTCGAGGCTCAAAACCTCGACCACCACCAGCTCGGTAAGAGGGTGGCGATGACTCACCGGATCGTCGAGGTCGTGGCCGAGGCCGAACCGACCCCGGTGGGGGTGTGCGATGCCGCAAAGGACCTGGACATTCCAGATGAGACCTACAAGGTCAGAGCGAAACGTCTGGGCGATCTGCCCCTGATGAGCGACGAGGTCGAAAGGATGGTGGGCTCGGTTCTCTGGAAAAGGGGATACAAGGCCGACCTGAAAGACCCCGAGATCGAGATCAGGGCGATCGTTACAAAAGAGGGGGTCTTCCTCGGCCGGGAGGTGGCCTGCTCCGACAGGTCCGGGTTTAGGGCCCGGCGTCCACACCTTAAACCCTTCTTCCACCCTGGAACGATGCTGCCGAAGCTTTCTCGGGCTCTCGTCAACCTATCTCGGGTGAGAGAGGGCGAGAGGCTCCTCGACCCCTTCTCAGGCACCGCCGGGTTCCTGGTGGAGGCGGGCCTTCTGGGGATCAGGGGCCTGGGGCTCGACGTCCAGGAGGGGATCGTCCGGGGAGCAGAGTCGAACCTGGAAGGGCTCGACTGCACGTTGATGGTGGGGGACGCCATGAGGCTCCCTCTGAAAGATCGATCCGTCGAGGGCGCGGTCTCAGACGCCCCCTACGGCAGATCGGCTCTGATCCAGGCGGGGTCCAGAGACGAGCTTCTGGTCGGAAGCCTCTCGGAGCTACGAAGGGTCCTCGTCCCCGGCAGAAGGATGATCTACGTCGACGATCGGCCCGTCGGCGGCTTCGTCGAGGACGCCGGGTTTGAGGTTCTTGAAGTTCACGCCGAGAGGGTACACCGCAGCCTCACGAGGCAGATCTTCGTCTGCAGATGACGCCCTCCCTCGACCATGGAGATGGATTCTTCTAACCCGCATCCGGGTCCGTTGTGCTCGTCGAATAGGAGTAAAGAAGGCCTGCGCGGCCGATGGTGGGACCTGTTGGCGCTTCGGGCGTGTTTGGAGGGCTGTTTGGAAGAACTATGTTGATCGTGAGGGCAGGGTCTCCGAGCCAAAGATACATCCTCAGGTTGTCCATGTAGACGCTGGTTTGACCGTAGCTATTGATCAGTCTGGAGTTGGCTTTGTTCAGAGCCCAACCGATGTCGTATATCTGCTCGTCACCCACGGCCTCAAAGAGGTATCTGTCGAACTCGTGGTTGGGTGTAGTATATGATGGACGGGTTGCGCCGAGGAAAGCCACGGCAGCATCGTCATCCTTGACGAAGGCCTCTCCGAGGCATTCGCTGGGATAATCTAGGGCGGCGTTGTAGCAGGCGATGGAGAAGACGACCGGCGTCATATCGCCGTTCTCCAGGGCGTGGGCGTTGGTGGTGTAGTACTCCTCGTTCCCCACATTCCAGTTGGAACCCCAAAAGGTCTGGGAGCCGTGTCCCCTGTAGTTCAAGATGACCACGCCGGCATCGACGGCGCTTTTGACGTCGGCGTTGGTGGCGCTGTCGCCGCCCTGGGCGGGCAGAGATCCGTACGCCGTCTCGAAAGTCAGGGGCTCAACGTAAGATTTCGTTCTTATCGTCTCTTTGCACCCCTGATACTTTCCAGGCGCTTCTTCCTTGTTTGCCACCAGAAGGACCTTGTTGGACCAGTCGCCCGAGGGTGGGTTTTGTTCGTAAGTCAAGATCTTGCTCACCTGCTGCTGAACCTCGGCGTCGTTCGTGGCCGAGAGGCGGCCCACGGCCAGCTCCGGCCACAGATCGTTTCCGGCGATGCAGCCGTACCAGTAATCACCAGGAACGCCGTTCCAGCTTGGGTTCCAGGGGAGGATCTCGATGTCTCCCACCAAAAGAACGTACTCCAGCTCGGGATGAGCCGCATATCTGCTGGTGATGAGGTCTTTGATCTCAGCCGCCGTCGGCCGACTTCCCGCTGGGATGTTCCAGACCTCGCAAAGTAGGCCGTTCTGCTCGTGCAGGTCGACGAGTGGCTCCAGGCTTTCGAAAGAGGAGCAGTCTTCATGATATATCAGCAAAAACTTCGCGGTCTCGTCGAGCTGGTCAAAACCGCAAAGGTTGAAGCCCTCGAAGCTTGGGACGGCCTCCTCTGCCCGAACTTGCGGCGTTCCCACCAAGACGTCGAGAGCTTCATAATTCAGTATCACTTTGCTGTACATCTCGGAGAACTTGGGCTCGATCGTCTTCTGGGCGAAGGCCGCGCCATCAACGTATTCCACATTGATTATTATATGGTCGTAGACCCTCAGCACCCCGGTCGCCGGGTTGAAGATCACCGGGTTCACCTGGAGGTCTGCAACCGTCAGGTCCCGCCAGACCCCGGGTGCTCCGACCTCGACGACCTCCCGGGGGTAGAAGACGTCCTGAGAGTAGAACTCCTCATCGATCACAAACTCGCCATCTTCTTCGCCGTCAATTTCTGGCGGTTGGACCGGATAGACCCAGTACCCCTCATAGGTCGAGTAGGACGAGTTCAAGACCGTCGCCCGGACAGAAGCCCCGTCAGGTATGGCCAGGGTCTCTCTTATCACAGGGAGCTGGGGCTTGCCCACTTCTGATGTGTAGCCTCGATCTTTGATGGCAAGGATCTGATAGGTGGCGCCGTCGGCCGTCACCTCCTCCACCTCTACCCCCTGAACGGTGACGTCTATCGTCATCCCCAAACCATCCGAGGCCAGGAGGCCGACGTCGGCTGAGCCTTCATCTCCATTCAAAATCGTTTTCATGCCTTCAGCCACCCCCTCATCGGGATCTTCATCAGGCGGGGTCGCTTCAGTTCCGTTGAGATCTATATCTTGAAAATTTGTTCCGCTTAGGGAGAGCCCCACCTCGGGCAAAATGCCGAGATCCGAATTCCAAACCAGGTCAGGAATTGAAACTTCAAACGACATTCCCTCCCCGAACTCATCGTACCAGTCCGCCGACGCTGCTGTGCTTGATGAAGCGAATAAAAAAGTGAGTGCCACCAAACATGTGAGGTTCACAATAAATGTCACATATTCTGCCATTCTGTGCCTACCCCCTCAAACCCTCCTACAAACAATTATTGTACCAAAGGTCCGAGATATAAATGTTGGTCGCGAAAAAGTTTAAATTCAAAAGATGGTACCACCAGTGATAAAACTCAATATCATATCTTGACAGGCTAATTGAAGATTTAGATATTTGTTTATAATTTAAATTGTTCTCCGATCCATATTAGAAGTTATTAAGTTTTTATAAAAGATATTTAAAAAAGAAAGGGTGCGAGTTTAGCCTAAAATTTTCCAACTTGCACATGATATCACAGCCAAAAATCGTTGCCCCGACTTCGCGCAAAGGTTTTTTCATGACAAGATCGCTTTACCGTGTTCGTCCCTCAACGGAACAGGGAGTCTTCCGACCGAGTTCTCGCTTAAGCTGCCCAGGTAGAGCACTCCATCATGCTCCTGGACGCTGGTTATGCTGGCGTAAGACCCGGATGGGTCCTGCAGGTTGTGCGCGACCCTGCCGTCACCGTCCAGCCCCAAGACGAAACCGTACTTGGGAAGCTCCAGAAACATAGACGGCAAGCGCATCAAAACCTTCCTCAGGAAGGGGGTGGGGAGAGACGAGGTCGAAGCCCGGATCGCGCGGCGCGATCAGGGCAAGCCAGAAGGTCCCGTTCCCCGCGGATATGCCATCGGGATAGCCCGGCAGGTTATCTCTAAATATCTCAACGTCGCCCTCTTTCGGCCCCGCGATCCAGAGCCGGAGCAATCGGTACATCCCGGTCTCCACCACCAGGACGAAGGACTGGTCGGGGCTTACGGCGACGCCGTTGGCGAAGTAGAGGTCGTCAAGGAGAAGGGTGGCGTTCCCAGTTCCGGGATCGGAAGCGAGGAGTCTGCCGTGGGGCCTGTGCTCCATGAGGTCGGCCATGTAGTTTGAGACGTCGAACTTATCGGAGGCGTCGCTGAAGTAGATCGTCCCGTCTAGAGCGATGTCGAGGTCGTCGGCAAGGCCGAAGGGCCTGCCTTCGGCCTCGGTGGCCAGGACTGCGATCTCGCCCTCGGGGGAGATCGAAAGAAGGCCCTTTCGAGCGTCGGCCACCACCAAATTTCCTTCGGCGTCGAAGTGGTGGCCCAGGGGACTTCCACCGGTTTTCGCATAGACCTCTGCCCCTGAACCGTCGGGTTGGAACCGCACGATCCTCCCATCCTCAAACCCGGCATAGATCCTGCCCTCTTCGTCGACGGAGACGTCCTCGGGGCCGATGCCCACACCCTTGCCAAGATGCTCAGCGGATGCCAAAAGGTCGTTTGGCTCGTAGATCCCCTCCAGGGCGGGAGCCTCTGGAGGAGTCCAGGCGGCGGGGTCGATCGGGACCGGCCAGAAGAGGAGATATGCCACGATCAGAACCGCTGCCGTCAAAAAACCTATCAGAACGCTCTTTCGCCTCATGATCCGCACCAGCCAAAAACTGTGAAGACAAAGATGGTCGGCTATTTGGCTCGAATCTCTTATAAATTTTTGCGCAAATATGTCGGGGTTTGAAAACGCTGACGGATGGGAGACGATCGGAAATGACCGAAAGACCGAAAGACCGAATTGCCCGAAGAATTTTAAAGTCGTATCAGCCTTAGAGTCTGCATGAAGAAATCGAGGGGATCGGGGCCCGGATCTCAGAGGCTAACCATCTTCACCATCGCTCTGGCGGCCTTCATGGGCTCGCTTGACGTCACCATCGTCAACATCTCCCTGCCCACCATATCCAGGTACTTCGACGTGGGCACGGGGATGGTCTCCTGGATAGTTTTGGCCTACCTTCTGGTGATGAGCAGCTTTCTATTGGCCTTCGGGAAGATCGGGGACCTCAAGGGTTTCAAGAGGGTATTTCTGGCGGGCTTCGCCGTCTTCGTGGCGGGGTCCTTTCTCTGCGCCGTCGCCCCTTCCATAAAGCTTCTCATAGCCTTCAGGATGCTCCAGGCCCTCGGAGCCGCCATGCTTACGGCCATCGGCCCCGCCATGGTCACGGTCTTCCTGCCCCCGGAGATCAGGGGCAAGGCTCTGGGGATCGTGGCCACCTTCGCGTCCCTGGGGATCGCCATGGGCCCGCCGATCGGCGGCCTTCTCACGTCCTTTCTCAGCTGGAGGTGGATATTCTTCATCAACATACCCGTCGGGATCGTCGCCATCCTGATCGGGCGGGCGGTCCTTCCCGAGTCTGAGCCGAGGCTCTCGGGCCAAAAGGTGAGGTTCGACCTTTTCGGAGCCGCCCTCATCTTCCTTTCCCTCTTCGGCCTGATATTCGGCATGAACATGGGCGGGGAGCTGGGATGGACTTCTCCTGCCATCGCAGGAAGCCTCATCGGGTCCCTCGTCCTGGCTGCAGTCTTCGTCTTGAGGGAGTCCAGGTTCTCCGAGCCCCTCGTGGACCTGAAGCTCTTCAGAAACCCGAGCTTCACCTCCGCCAACGGTGCCGTCCTTCTGGTGATGCTCGTCTACGGCGGGGCGGTCTTCCTCTTCCCCTTCTACCTGGAGTACGTCAAGGGCCTCGGGACGGACGTCGCCGGCCTGATCCTGATGGTCCCCTCGATCGCCACCATGATCGTCGCCCCCCGGGCGGGCTCCCTATCCGACCGGATAGGGTCGCGGCAGATCTGCGTTGCGGCCACCCTACTATGCGTCGCCGGGTTCTACCTCCTCAGCTTCCTGGATGCGGAAAGCTCCAAGGCCTTCATCTTCGTCGCCCTCGTCATCCTGGGGCTGAGCCTGGGGATGTTTCTTCCTCCCAACAGCAACCTGGTGATGGCCCAGAGCCCCGCCGAAAAGTGCGGCATCGCCTCCTCCCTGATGATGACCGCAAGGATGGTGGGCACGGTGATAGGGATAGCCGTCTTCGAGATGGTCTTCGCCGCGCGGGTCCAGATGGCGGGGCTCTCCGACGGCGCTGTCCAGAGCGCAGCTTCTCTCGCCCCGCTCACCCTCGGGTTTCACGACGCCTTCCTGGTGGGGGCGGGGTTCTCCATTCTGGCGGTGATCCTCTCGGTGGTGGCAAAAGACGCGAGGTGAGGGATTGCCGGGTGGGGAGTTATCGGGCGAATTTTATGCTGAAAATAATATATGTCCAGGCGGCGCAGAAAAATCGAGGCTGCTACATAACGGAGTGATCGGAGACAAGGCGCCATCTTTCGGTTATTCGAATCGATCGAGGGCTTTGATGCGCTCGGCGTCGGTTTCCTCCAGGCACATAAGAGCGACCTCCCTTATGTTCTCCAGCGCCTCATCCATCGTCTCGCCGTAAGAATGACAGCCTTTGAATTGCGGGCAGCTCGCTATGTAATATCCGTCCTCGTCCATCTCGATAATTATGGGCAGGTGCAACTTTTTGATTTCCGACGACATCAGTCTGATATTATAGTTCTCCATGTTAAAGACACGTTTCGCCCAAAGTTCCGGGCGCGCCGGTTCAACGGGAGCGAGAATTTTTCGGAAGGAAATCCCTGGAAGGCACTCACTTGAACGCGAAAGGTGTGTGAAGTTAGTCGGAAACTTAGAGCTAATAATACGTAACAAAAAAATCACCCAAACGGACCCATATGCAAAAGTTTATATCTGCCCTCCTTCAACCTCTGGAATGAATTCCGAAGATGATATTTTGGTTGGTATATTAAGTAGAAAAAAAAGTTATGGTATCTACTGGAAGTTACGACTGTAGTTAAAATGGATGGATCGATATGTTTCAGGATGTTAGCGGAAGACGCGGAGAAGATTCATTAAAGGTATATTTAGCGGAATATGAATTTATTACTGATGAAGTTTTAAAGCGAATCGAATCCAAACAAAAATTACTAGTTTACAAGATATTACTAATTGGAATAGTAATTACTGCAGGAATATCAATTATGCAACTCAATGACCATCAAGATACGCAATATATACAAAATATACTAAACCTAAATGTCACTGATGTTGATGAGAGCGGTGAAAAGGTTGTCAGTGCTAAACATGACAACGAGTTCATCTTATGTATGTATTATTTTTTATTAATCACCCCATTGCCGTTTTATTACTTATCTAGAGAATACTTAAAAAATATATTAAGAATTGTTAAATCCGCCCAGTATGTGGGGGAACTCAGAATCGAAATTAAAAGTTTAATCGATGACGGCGATAGCACGCAAACAAACAGTCCAAATATATTGAGATATTTTTATTTTGATAAAACCAGTGGCAGAATGTCTTGTTTTCTTGAGGAGGAATTTAATGATGCTTCAATACAATTCGGAGGAAAACCCAGATTCATTAATAAATATTTAAAAAATTTTCCCGCATTTACATCATTTCCACTCATATTAATTGGACTATTTATTGTGACATTAGTTACAACATTTACTATGACATTTGCCCATAATAATTCGTATGAATATTTCAAATTTGAAAATTTGCTCATGTATATCTCGATTTTAGTACTTATATGTATTAACTACATATACTTTAGATCTACAATGAATCTGAAAAATAAGATAAAATTTGAATTAAAAAAATAAAAGGTACATCAACAAATTATGAAATATAATTGCGAATTTCTGTTGTTGAAATCTGAAAGAGCAGAGAAATAGGGCGTAGTTTTACTCTAGCGCCCTTCTTCCTAGCACGTCCCTGCTATTCCTTCAAATCTTCTGGATCTCGTCCTTGGTGGCCAGCTTGATCCCGGCGTCGGTCAGGACCTTCCTCGCCTTCTCAAGGTTGTCGACCCGGATGATCAGCATCGCCCGCTCGGCCTTGGTGGTGACGAAGGCGTAGGCGTAGTCGACGTTGACGTCGCTCTCCCCAAGAGTGTTCACGATCTCGTATAGTCCCCCTGGGATATCCCTCATCTCGACGGCCAACACCTCCGTCTCGGAGACGGTGAAGCCGCTGTCGTGAAGGACATTGTAGCCCTTATCGGGATCGTCGACGACCATCCTTATGACCCCGAAGTCTCCGGCCTCGGCGACGGTGAGGGCCCTTATGTTCACTCCGGCATCGGATAAGGTCTTCGAGACCTTGGCCATCCTGCCGGGCTTGTTCTCGACGAATAACGATATCTGCTTAATTGCCACCATTTTTCACACCTTCCTCTTGTCGATCACCCTCACGGCCTTCCCCTCGGACCGCGGGATCGTCCCGGGCTCCACCAGCTCCACGTCGGCGACGACGTTGAGGACGCCCTTCAGCTCCTTGGATATCATCTTGGAAAGGGACATGAGGTCTGCGATCTTGTCGCTGAAGCCCGTCTCCGTCACCTCCACCATCACCTTCATGATGTCCAGGGGTCCCTTCCGATCGACGATGATCTGGTAGTGTTCGCCGACCTCGGGGATCTCCATCAAGACAGACTCGACCTGGCTTGGGAATACGTTTATGCCGCGAATGACGATCATGTCATCGGTTCTTCCGAGGATCCTCATCAGCCTCGGGTGGGTTCTCCCGCACTCGCAGGGCTCTGAGTTTATCACCGTCAGATCGCCGATCCTATACCTGATCAGGGGTATCGCCCACTTGGAGAGGGTCGTGATCACAAGCTCTCCGGTCTCGCCGTCGGGAAGCTGCTCTCCAGTCTTGGGGTCGGTCACCTCGATGAGGAAGAGATCGGACCAGACGTGAATCCCGTTCTGCTGCTGGCACTCGGTGAAGAGGGGGCCGCTCATCTCGCTCGTCCCGAAGATGTCGTAAGCCTTGATCCCCGTCGCCTCCTCGATCCTCCTCCGTGTCTCGTCAGACCATGGCTCGGCCCCGAAGACCCCGACCTTGAGGCTTGTGTCGTCCCTGATGCTGATTCCCATCTTCTCGGCCACCTCCGCTATGTGAAGAAAGTAGGAGGGAGTGCAGGCGATCGCCGTGCTGCCGAGGTCCTGCATCAACATGATCTGCCGCTCGGTGTTCCCGGTCCCGGTGGGCAGAACCGTCGCCCCGATCTTCTCCGCCCCGTAGTGGAGGCCCAGGCCCCCCGTGAATAGACCGTAGCTATATCCTACCTGGATCACGTCGCCCCGGCCAAGGCCAATGGAGGTCAGGGCTCTGGCCAAAGAATCCGACCACATCTCGATGTCGTCTTTGGTGTACCCGACGACAGTCGGCTTTCCGGTGGTGCCGCTGGAGACGTGGTACCGCACTATCCTGTTTCTCGGCAGGCTGAACATGCCCGTAGGGTAGGTGTTTCGAAGATCGACTTTGTAGGTGAAAGGAAGCTTCGTCAGGTCGGAAAGGTCCTTTATGTCCTCGGGGACAACCCCAGCCTCCTTGAACCGTTCTTTGTAGAAGGGAGAATGATCGTACACGTAATGGACCATCGATTTGAGCCGCTCCTCCTGGAGCTTGCAGAGGTCCTCTGTGGGCATGCGTTCGATGTGCGGATTCCAGTAGTCAAACATGGCCATCAACCAGAACTCTCTCACTCTCTTGTACGATAAATATCGATCGATCATCTCCAAGAGCCCTGAGAGCATCGGCGATGCGGTATGGCGATGCGGTATGGGCCCGCTGACGGGCATCGACGGTCTGGGCCACCTCATCACAGAATACCTTCGGAAATCAGATATACGATCATGACCCAGACCGAACTGGAGGCGAAATGACTTTGAGGGCAAAAATGTACCTTTGCGCCCTTCTGGCGGTGCTCCTCTTGGCGGGGCCGTCATGGGGTCAGATGGCAGAATTCGACAAGGTCAGACCCGGTAACGATACCTCGAAGCCGGCGCTGGTCATTGGAACGTCCACCGAACCTCAGGGACTTTTGCCCTCTGTGAAAAGGGTCCAGTTCAGAACCGAGACGGGATGGTCCAACTGGATCACCCTGAAGGGGGTCAGACTGACCACGGGGCCCGTGGCCGTCTCCCCGGGACCGGGGCTCGTCGACATCTTAACTGGTGGAAACGACAACGAGCTTTGGCACATCCGCCTCCAGGGCCAGGAGACCTGGTCTGACTGGACCACGGTCTTCGGCCCGCCCCCCTACAACAAGAACCTTGGAGGGGTCCACTTCAGAAAGTACGAGCTTGCTGCTATATCGACCGGGTCTTCGGACGGCGATTACCTCCTCTTCACCTGGGGCCCCACAAACCACTGCCTCTACAAGAGATGCTGGGGATGCGACGAGGGCGTCGCCTGCGACCAGACCGAGGACTGGATCCAGATAGAAGGCGAGATCGGATCTAGACCTGCCGCGGTCCTTCTCTCGGACAAAATCTACCTCTTCGCCCTGGACAGCTCCAAAGGTCTTGTCTGGAACTCTGCCGACTTCTCCGCCACCAGGTCAGGAGAGGTCCCGGACTGGGTGGGCTGGCAGCCCCTTCAGGGATCCTTCGACTCGCCTCCGGTGGCGGCCACCGACGGAGAGATGATCCACGTCTTCGCCTTGAGCATAGGGGGCGGGATCGGGCACGTATCCATCGACCCCGAGACCGAGGACGCTTCTGTTGAGACGATAAACCAGAAGATTGATTCGGCCCCGGCGGTCGTCATCGAAGACGACAGGATCGACCTATTCGCGGTTCAGGGGGACGAATTGGTACACGTTTGGCACGACGGCGAATCCTGGGAGAACGGCGAGAACCTGAAGGGATCGATCTCGGGTCAGCCTACGGCCGTCTCCGACGGATTGGGCCAGATCTGGGTCTTCGCCCAGGGCCAGGGCGGGTGGCTCTGGGGGATCCACTACGGCCCAAAGGACGAGGCCTAAAAAAAGAGGATTAAAGAAATGAGTAAAGTGAAAAGACGGGCGAGGGGCTTATCGCCCTCGCACCTCACATCTCGTCGAGAGCCTCTTTTACGAGCCGACTCGCCTCTCCTGGATCTGCTCTTCCTCGGGTCTTCTTCATAACCTGGCCAACGACGAAGTTGATCGACTTCTCGTTTCCGCTTCTGTAGTCGGCCACCGCTTGGGAGCACTCTTTCACCGCGGCCCTGACCGCTTCCTTCACCGCGTCGTCCTCGGCCTTGGCGAGCCCCTTCGCCTCCACGACCCCGGCCGGATCTCCGCCGTGGTCGAGGATCTGGCGAATCACCTCGACGGCCCCTTTCTCGGTGATCTTCTCACCCTCGAGCATCTCAATTATCTCGACCATCTGGTCTGAGCTGAAATTGTCGATCGCCATGTCGCGGTAGTTCAGCTCGCCCTTGAGGACGTCGGCGACCCAGACCGCAGCAAGCCTCGGAGAGGCCCGCTTGGCCACCAGCTCATAGAAGTTTGCGACCCTGATCTCGGAGGTGAGGGACTTTGCGTGATCGTCGGCGATCCCGTACTCCGACACAAACCTCTCCCTCTTGGCGTCGGGAAGCTCCGGAAGCTGTGCCTCTACCCTCGGCACCCAATCTGAGACCCTCATGGGGACGAGGTCGGGCTCTGGGAAGTAGCGGTAGTCGTGAGCCTCCTCCTTCGTCCTGATGGAGACGGTGATCGCCCTCAGCTCGTCGTAGTGGCGGGTCTCCTGGACCTGAGCGACGCCCCTCCTCCGGGCACTCCTCTGCCTCGTGATCTCGTAGGCTAGGGCCTTCTCGACGCCCTTGTGGCTCGATATGTTCTTGACCTCAGCCCTCTCGCCGCCGACAAGAGATATGTTCGAGTCGACCCTCATCGCGCCCTCGAGGTCCCCGTCGAAGACGTCCAGGTACTCGAGGATGTTTCTGAGCTTGTCGAGGAACGATCTCGCCTCCTTGGGGGATCGAAGATCGGGCTCGGTCACCACCTCCAGAAGGGACATACCGCACCGGTTGTAGTCGACCATCGAGTACTTGGCCCGGTCGATCGTCCCCGCGTGGACGAGCCTTCCCGGATCCTCCTCCATGTGGACTCTGGTTATCCTGATCGTCTTCTCCTCGCCGTCCTCGCCCTTGATCAGGATCTTGCCTCCAAGGCCGATGGGGAAATCGTACTGGGTTATCTGGAAGGCTTTTGGAAGGTCTGGGTAGTAGTAGTTCTTTCGATAGAAGAGGGTCTCTCCCTGGATCTCGCAGTTGAGGGCGAGGGCGACTCGGATGGCGTACTCGACCGCCTTCCTGTTCAAGACCGGAAGGGTTCCGGGAAGACCCAAACAGACGGGACAGGTGTGGGTGTTGGGTGGAGCGTCGTGATATTTGGTCGAGCAGCCGCAGAAAAGCTTCGAGTTCAGCTTGTTCAGCTGGACGTGGACCTCTAAGCCTATTATGACGTCCTTTTCGGCCATATCAGACCACCTCCTTTGGAACCGTCTCGTGGTGGGGCGTCGCATCCTCGTAAGCCTTGGCGGCACTGAAGACGGTCTTCTCATCGAAGTGGCGTCCGATTATCTGAAGTCCGATGGGGAGGCCGTCAGCAAAGCCGCAGGGGACCGATATCGCAGGAACCCCAGCGAGGTTTATAGGAACGGTGAAGACGTCGGCCATGTAGAGCGAGAGCGGGTCTTCGATCCTCTCTCCGATCTTGAAGGCCGGGAAGGGCATGGTGGGCGTCACCAGGACGTCGGCACCGCCAGCCTTCAGGGCCCTCTCGAAGTCCTGCTTGATCAAAGTCCTCACCTTGAGGGCTTTCAGGTAGTACCTGCCGTAGTAGCCGGCCGAGAGGGCGTAGGTCCCAAGGAGGATCCTTCTTTTGACCTCGGGACCGAAACCGACGGCTCTTATCTCGGAGAAGGTTGTGTGCCAGTCTTTATCGGCCCCCAATCTCAAACCGTAACGGAGCCCGTCGAACCTCGCCAGGTTCGAGGAGGCCTCGCTCATGGCGATTATGTAGTAGGCGGCTAGAGCGTACTTGGTGTGGGGAAGGCTCACCTCTTTCCACGACGCCCCCAGATCCTCAAGCTTCGATATGGCATCCCAGACCGACTTCTCCACCGCCGGGTCCACTCCCTCGCCGAAGTACTCTTTGGGAACGCCGCAGACGAGCCCCTCGACGCCGCCGTCCAGGCCCGAAAGGTACCCGGCCTCAGACTCGATGGAGGTTGAGTCGCGCGGGTCGTGGCCCGCGATCACCTCCATCACCAGGGCCGCGTCCTCGACGTTCAGTGTGAGGGGGCCTATCTGCTCCAGAGAGTTTGCATAAGAGACGAGGCCGTATCTGGAGACGAGGCCGTAAGTGGGCTTGAGGCCGACGATCCCACAGAAGGAGGCAGGGCACCTGATCGACCCGCCGGTGTCGGACCCCAGGGCGCACGGTGCCTCGCCGGCGGCCACGGCCGCGGCGCTCCCGCCACTGGACCCGCCCGGGACTCGGTCCAGGTCCCAGGGATTTTTCGTCGTGCCGAAATAGCTCGTCTCGGTGGATGTCCCCATGGCGAACTCGTCCATGTTCGTCTTGCCGACGATGATCGCACCCACCTGCTTCAGCCTCTCTATGACGTGGGCGTCGTAGGGTGGAATGTACCCTTCGAGAATCCTCGAGGAGCAGTTGGTCTCGATCCCCCTGGTGGATATGCAGCTTTTGATGGCTATGGGGACGCCGGCCAGAAGCCCGGACCAGGGCGCTTCGTCAAACTGCCTGGCCCTTTCGAGGGCGGAGTCCTCCGGGAGGTTGGTGTAGGCGTTCAGCTTGCTCCTCTTGATCTTCTCGAAGAGGGCAAAGATCCTCTCCTCGGCCGAAGCTCCCGCCGCCAGCTCATCCTTCAGCTCTCTCAACATGGCGATCACACGATCCTGGGGCTCTTGAAGTAGCCGTTCTCCCTCCTGGGAGCGTTTCTGAGCGACTCTTCCTGGGAGATGGACTCCTTTACCACGTCCTCCCGGAAGACGTTGGTGAGGTCGACCACCCTGTATGTGGGCTCCACATCCTCGGTGTCAAGCTCGTCGAGCTGATGAAAGTAATCGAGAACCGAGTTGAACTGGGCGACGAAGCCCACCTTCTCCTCCTCGGCGACCTTTATGCTGGCAAGCCAGCCTATATGATCCACATCTTCTCCTGTAATCATCGTTATCCCACGCCGATTCTTCTCTCTGGGAGAGGAACAAAATCCTCGAAGGCTATGAACCTTTTGCCGATGATCGCGAAAACAAAGCAAAACCAGAACAAAACCAACACAAAACAAAAAATGGTCGTAGCGGACTCGCCGGGATTTGAACCCGGGACTGAGGCTCCGGAGGCCTCCGTGTTATCCAGACTATACTACGAGTCCAGCTAAGATTCCAGCACTATCTCGATGTTGACGTTCTTTGGAACCTGTATCCGCATGAGCTGACGAAGAGCCCGCTCGTCGGCGTCCAGGTCGATCATCCGCTTGTGCACCCGCATCTCCCAGTGGTCCCAGGTGGCGGTCCCCTCCCCGTCGGGGCTCTTTCTAGTGGGAACTACCATCCTTTTGGTCGGGAGCGGGATCGGTCCTGCCATGTGCACGCCCGTCCTCTGGGCGATCCCTCTAACCTGACTGCATATGTCGTCCAGGGAGCGGGGGTCGGTTCCAGATAGCCGTATTCTTGCCTTTTGCATAACTCAAACACCAGAAAAATTGGAGTTAGCGGGGGGTGATGTTTATGCACATGCCCGCTGCAATTGTCTGGCCCATATCCCTGATGGCGAACCGCCCGAGCTGTGGGATCTCCTTGACCTTCTCGATCACCATCGGCTTTGTGGGCGTCACGGTGACTATGGCGGCATCGCCGGCCTTGATGAAGGCTGGGTTCTGCTCCTTTACCGCACCGGTCTTGGGATCGAGCTTGGCCTTGATCTCTGTCAAGGTACAGGCGACCTGGGAGGTGTGGCAGTGGAAGACAGGGGTGTAACCCACGGAGATGGCGCTCGGGTGCTGCAAGACCACGATCTGGGCTGTGAACTCCTTGGCCACGGTGGGCGGCGAGTCGACATGTCCGCAGACGTCGCCTCTCCTGATGTCATTCCTTCCGACGCCCCTCACGTTCCAGCCGATGTTGTCGCCTGGCAGAGCCTGGTCGGCCTCTTCGTGGTGCATCTCGATCGTCTTGACCTCGCCGGTGACGTTTGCGGGCTCGAAGATGATCTTGTCACCCTTCTTGATGATCCCGGTCTCGACGCGGCCCACGGGGACGGTTCCAACACCGGATATGGTGTAGACATCCTGGACGGGCAGTCTCAGAGGCAGGTTGGTCGGCTTTTCGGGCTCCTTCAGGTTGTTCAGAGAGTCAAGAATGGTGGGTCCCTTGTACCAGGTGAGGTTGTCGCCACAGGCGATGACGTTGTCGCCCACGAAGGCGGATACGGGCACGAATGGAATCTCTGCGACCTTGTACCCGACCATCTGTAGCAGCTTTCCGGCCTCTTCCTTGACCTCTTTGTACCTCTCCTCGCTGTACTTGACAGCGTCCATCTTGTTGATGGCGATGATGAGCTGGTTGATCCCGAGGGTCCTTGCGAGGAAGACGTGCTCTCTCGTCTGGGCCATGACCCCGTCGGGGGCTGCGACTACCAGAACCGCGGCGTCCGCCTGGCTCGCTCCGGTGATCATGTTCTTGATGAAGTCTCTATGTCCGGGACAGTCCACGATCGTGAAGTAGTACTTATCGGTGTCGAACCTCTGGTGGGCGATGTCGATGGTGACGCCCCTCTCTCGCTCCTCTTTCAGGCTGTCCATGACCCAGGCGAACTCGAAGCTGCCCTTCCCCTTAGACTCGGCCTCCTTCTTGTACTGCTCGATTATATGTGGAGAAACCGCGCCGGTCTCGAACATCAGCCGTCCCACGAGAGTGGACTTCCCGTGGTCGACGTGTCCGATGAACGCCAGGTTCATGTGTGGCTTTTTTGATGCCATCTTTATCTCCTCCGGTTAACTCTTAACTCCGTATTTACGTCTCTTCCGTTTAAATCTTTTCAGAGAAGGCCTCAAGCCTTCAGGTAATCGCTGGGCTTAGGCATTTCGGTCTTTAAACCCTTGCGGCCCCTGATCTGACGAACGGTCTCCACCATCGCCGCGGGGGGGATGGGCTCAAAGCCAGCAAACTCCGTACTCCAGAGGGATCTGCCCTCAGTAGCTCCTCGAATCGCTCCTGCAAACCCGAAGAGCTCAGAGACCGGTGCCTTCGCCTTGATGATTATCATGTCGCCCTCGGTCTCCATGCTCAGGATCATGCCTCTTCGGCCCTGGATCTCGGACATGGCGCCGCCCATCTGCTCCTGTGGAACCTGTATAAAGACGTTCTGGAAGGGCTCGAGGATGGTGGGGTTCGCCATGAGGATGCCGGCCTGGACCGCTTGCCTGACCGCAGGGATAACCTGGGCAGGTCCTCGGTGGATGGCGTCCTCGTGGAGTTTGATATCCATCAGCTTTGCCTTTACGCCCTGGACCGGCTCTCTGCATATGGGGCCGTTCTTCGTCGCCTCGACGAAGCCCTCCAGCACCAGCTCCATCGTCTCTCTGAGGTACTGGACGCCCTTGGTCATGTTGATGAAGACGTTGGACCCGAAGATGCTGGATATGTTCCTGGCCTCATCCTTTCCCATCCCCTTACTGATCAGGATGTTTCTCCGCTCCAGCTCCTCCATCTTCATGGAGACCTCGCCGGACTTGATCGCATCCACAACCTCGAGCTCGAGAGGCTCGATCTCGATGTAGAAGCGGTTGTGGTGGTTGGGAGACTTGCCCTCAACGGCTCCGGGAGTCTTTCCTGTGATCGACTCTCTGTAGACGACGATCGGAGGCGAGGTGGTGATCTCGACGCCCTTGTCCCTCTGGATCCTGTAGGCGACGATCTCGAGGTGGAGCTCGCCCATCCCGGCCATCAGGTGCTCGCCGGTCTCCTCGTTGATCGTGATGTTGAGTGTCGGGTCTTCTTTCGCGACCTGCCTGAGAACCTCGACGAGCTTTGGAAGGTCGCGGGTGTTCTTGGCCTCGACGGCCACGGTGACCACGGGCTCGCTGACGTGCTTTATGTCCTCGAAGGGCGTTGCCTCCCTGTCCGAGGATACTGTGGCCCCGACGAAGGCGTCTCTGAGGCCCGTCACGGCCACGATGTTCCCTGCCGGGATCTTCTCGACCTCTATCCTGTCAGCGCCCATGAATATTCCCGTCTGCTGGACCCTGTTGGGCTTTGCAACGCTGGAGACGGATAGCTCCATGCCCCTCTCCAGGGTTCCTGAAAAGAGCCTGCCGGTGGCAACCTCGCCTGCGTGGGGGTCGACGGATATGTCGGTCACCATGAAGGCAACGGGGCCCTTGGGGTCGCAGGTCTCCATCGACTTGTAGAGCTTGCTGCTCTTGTCG
>CAZNGI010000005.1:21457-26217 GCA_964572505.1 uncultured Methanotrichaceae archaeon
CCGTGCCATATGACCGCGACACGCTCCTTCTGGGCCTTGAGGGGGCTTGGGAGGAAGCGGATGACCATGTCGTTGACTGCAACGTAGAGAGGACACTTCTGAGCGAGGGTCTTCATGTCTCCGACCTGGCAGTAGTCGTAGACTTCGTCGAAGCCGATCCCAGTGCTCTTCATCTGGGGAACGCTGATCGCCCAGTTGTAAAGGGCGGACCCGAAGGCTACGCTCCCGTCGGCGGCGGCGACCTTCCAGCCTGCATTGTACTTCTCCTCGTTCATGCCCCTGATGAGCTTGTTTATGTTGTCGATCAGTTTTCCAAGGCGCAGCTGCATCTCCTGCTTGTCCACCTTCAGCTCGTTGAGGAGCCGATCGACCTTGTTGACGAACAGAACCGGATGAACGTTCTCTTTCAGGGCCTGTCTCAGAACCGTCTCGGTCTGGGGCATTGCGCCCTCCACGGCGTCCACGACGACGACGGCACCGTCCACGGCGCGCATCGCCCTCGTGACGTCGCCGCCGAAGTCGACGTGACCTGGGGTGTCGATCATGTTGATGAGGTACTCCTCACCCTTGTACTCGTGGACCATCGAGACGTTGGCTGAATCGATCGTGATCCCACGCGCCTGCTCCAGCTCGTCGAAGTCCATAAATAGCTGCTTGCCCGCCAGCTCCATGGATATCATGCCGGCTCCCGCAAGCAGATTGTCAGATAATGTGGTCTTGCCGTGATCAATATGCGCAACAATACCGATATTTCTGATCTTCTCTGGCTTGTCCATCAGCGCGGTTACGCGCTCAGCCATCTTCTTCCTCTTGCCCATATCAAGCCTCGCGAAATTTAAGATAAAGCTCTGAATCTTGGAGTCTCGGTTCCATTTTCGTACACCTATATAAGCCTTCGGCCATCGTTGAAGCCATTCGAGCGGTCGCCACGATCGATTTTTTCGTCGCAAGATGGCGTTTGAGGAAGATCCAAAAATCCGGGTCGTGGGGATAGGTCGTTTAAAGATATCTCCAAAACCGGTCCCATGCACCGCATTTATGGGATCTTAACGAATTGGCCAAAGGTTTGCGGTTTTCAACGGTCAAAAGTCCCAACCCAAATCCGGGCATAGAAGATATAGAACACGGAGAGCACGGGATCATAATATGTGGAGCATAATAGAGCATGGAGAATCAAAGAAGAGCATCACAGGACCGTCGCTTTGGGAGATGCCCTTTGGTCCCGTTTGCGCCAGGAACGCTTGTCCATTTTGGATATACAATTTCAATTATAAAACGATGAGTAAAGCTTATATCGGTGAGATGGGACGTTCACAGGGTTTTCAAGATGGCACGCTTGGTAATGAAGTTTGGCGGATCCTCGGTGGCCGACGGGGCGAAGCTCCGAAACGTTGGAGAGCTTGTAAAGAGCCTGAGCAAAGATAACGAGATCGTCGTTGTGACCTCGGCCCTGGGTGGGGTCACCGACGACCTTCTCCAGTGCGCCAGGGCCTCGGCCAACGGCGGCAAGGTCGAGGACATAGTGACCTTCGTGGACAGGCTGAGCAAAAGACACATCCAGGCCCTGATGGAGGCGGTCAGGGACCCTGCGATCGTAAAGGAGCTGAAGAATATCATCATCCAGAGGCTCGGCGAGCTGGAGAAGGCCTACATCGGCATCTGCTACCTGGGCGAGCTCTCCTCCAGGTCCATCGACAGGATATCCAGCTACGGCGAGAGGCTTGCAGCCCCGATCCTCTCCGGTGTCCTGAGGGACCTGGGCCTCAAGTCCAGGTACTACTCCGGGGGCGAGGCCGGAATCATCACCAACAGCGAGTACGGGAACGGAAAACCTCTCGAAAAGACTTACGAACTTCTCGCCCAGAGGCTGACCCCCCTCGACGGGGTCCCGGTGGTGACGGGGTTCATCGCCGAGGACGAGAAGGGGAACATCACAACCCTGGGCCGTGGCGGATCGGACTTCTCGGCATCGATCATAGGGGCGGCCATCGGGGCTGATGAGATCTGGTTCTGGAAGGACACGACTGGCGTTCTCACCACCGACCCGAGGATCGTCTCCGAGGCGAAGAACATCCCCGTCATATCCTATCGAGAGGCGATGGAAATGTCCTACTTCGGGGCTAAGGTCCTACACCCCAGGGCCATCGAGCCCGCCATCAGGAAAGGAATCCCGGTTCGTGTGAAGTGCACCTTCGATCCCCAGGACCCCGGAACCCTGATTGTGAAAGAGGACGTGGCCAAGGAGGACGTAATCAAGGCCGTCACATTATCGAAGAACGTGGCCCTCCTGACGATATCCGGCGCCGGGATGATCGGGACGCCCGGCATCGCAGCCAGGGCCTTTTCGGCTCTGGCCAACTCCGGGGTGAACATCATCATGATCAGCCAGGGGTCCAGCGAGGCGAACATATCCGTCGTCGTCGACGAGCCCCAGGTCGAGGTCGCCGAGATCGCCCTGAGGGCTGAATTCCCCACCACCATAGTCAGGGAGATCTCTCACAATCGAGACGTGGCCGTCATCGCCGTCGTCGGCGCCGGGATGGTGGGAACTCCCGGAGTTGCCGGAAGGGTCTTTGGGGCGATGGGAAAGTCGAAGATCAACGTCTTCATGATCAGCCAGGGGTCCAGCGAGCACAACATCTCCTTCGTCGTGAGCATGGCGGAGGCCGAGAGGGCGGTCCAGGAGCTGCACCGAGAGTTCGGGCTTGAGGGAGAGGCGAAGATATGAAGAAGCTGACGTACGCATCGTCCGGCGTCGACATCCGGGCGGAGGAGAGGGCGATCTCCGCCATGAAGAGCGTGATGACCGGCAAGAGGACGGGGATCGGCGCCCCCATCACCGACATCGGCCATTATGCGGGACTGATCGACATGGGCGAGTTTGCGATCGCCATGACCACCGACGGCGTCGGAAGCAAGGTCTTGATCGCAAACGAGATGAAGAAGTGGGATACCGTGGGGATCGACTGCATGGCGATGAACGTCAACGACCTGCTCGCCATCGGCGCCGAGCCCCTGGCCTTCGTCGACTACCTGGCCCTAGAGAAGGTCGACCCGGAGATGACCGCCCAAATAGCAGTCGGCCTTGAGAGAGGGGCCGAGATCTCGAACATCAGCATCGTCGGAGGCGAGACAGCCTCGCTCCCCGAGATAATCCGCGGCTTTGACCTTGCTGGAACCTGCATCGGGATGATCAAGAAAAAGGACGTCATCACCGGCGAGAAGATCGAGAAGGGCGACATGATCGTGGGGCTTCCGAGCAGTGGCCTTCACAGCAACGGCTACTCTCTCGCAAGAAAGATCGTCGAGGAGTCGGAGAACACCTACTTCGATCGGATGCCCTACTCGAAGAGGACGATCGGCGAGGAGCTTCTCGAGCCGACGAGGATCTACATGGAGGCCCTGGAAGTAATCCAGAAGGCCAACGTTCACGGCATGGCCCACATCACCGGAAGCGGCCTTCTCAAACTCCACCGGATCTCCGGGTTCGGCTTTGAGATCGACGATCCGATCGAGCCCCAGCCGATATTCCGCTTCCTCCAGGAGGAGGGCGGGGTCGACGAGGACGAGATGTACAGGACCTTCAACATGGGTATGGGCTGGGTCTTCGTGCTGCCGGAGAATGACGTGGACGCCGTCCTCAAAATGACCGACGGCAAGCTCGTGGGCGAGATCATCGACGAGGGGCTGCGGCTCGGGGATATGGAGCTGAAATAAAGGGCGACGACGCCAGGGGAGTGCTGGGGTTTGAGGGTCTGATCCCTCAGGAGAGTAGGGATTCGTCCCCGAGCCACCTCAAACCTTTCCTGAAAACCCCTTTATCTCCACTCTCGTCAATCTTCTAGAAAGATGTAGTCCTTCTTCTCCTTCTGTAGCTTCGACCATCGAGCCTCGATGATCTCTTCGACATCCAGATCCTCAAGGGAATCAATCAACCGATTGAGGATGTCGTCGTAAGATTCGCCCTCGCGGCCGAAGAGCTGGAGCCTGTTTTTAACAGCGTCATCGACCTGAATGGCGGTACTCATAGAAGTACAAAGTTGGGACGAAGATTATTAAAGATTGTGTCGAGGGGATATTATCAGATCATGCCGAGGCCAACGCCAGGTCGATAGTTTCAACATGTGGAACCCCAGCATTTTACCGTCTCTGGCACCTAAACCCTTTTGTCTTTTGGGACGAAATTATTCTTAAGGTGGTCGGATTTGGCAAGATCGATACTGGCCTTGGTGCTGGTGGCGCTTCTGTTGGTTGTGGGCATATCTGAGGGTGCATCTGATTCTCGTGAAGTAGTCCAAGCCAGCGAGATCCTAGCTAAGATCGAGCGGGGTGAGCCCGTCGAATACGACGACGTGATCGTCGAGGGCGACCTGTACCTGAGCAGTCTGGACCTGCCCACCGAACGCGTCGAGAGAACGGAGTACGAGATTAAGTTTTTTGGTCTGACCGAAGAAGTGAAGGTCGTCAAGTCGCCCATAACCATCACGAACTCCGAGATTCATGGGAACGTGAGCTTTGGTGACACAATCTTCCTAAAACAAGTCATTTTTGGTGGAACAGTAATTTATTTCCACCAAGAACCTGGACTACACGGCAAACAACCAATAATGTTTTCACTAATCGCCGATTCACAAACTCTGTTCAGCGGTTATGCCAGCTTCAACGGGGCTCTGTTCAACGGCGATGCCGACTTCACCTTTGCCAAGTTCAGCGGTTATGCCAGCTTCAACGGGGCTCTGTTCAACGGCGATGCCGACTTC
>CAZNGI010000005.1:26317-35637 GCA_964572505.1 uncultured Methanotrichaceae archaeon
GTTCAACGACGATGCCGACTTCACCTTTGCTGAGTTCAGCAGCGATGCCGACTTCTCCGAGGCTCTGTTCAACGACGATGCCGACTTCACCTTTGCTGAGTTCAGCAGCGATGCCGACTTCACCGGGGCTCTGTTCAGCGATAAATTAAGTTCGAAGATGAACTTTGGGAGTGCCTCATTTGGTGGAAATGCCACCTTTGTGGATACTCAGTTCAGCCAATATGCCGATTTTAGGGAGGCTCGTTTTAACAACAGCCTGAACCTGACACATGCGAGATTTGACCGATTAGAGCTTAGGTGGGGTTCCATTGAAAAACACCTGAACTGTGACGACACCGCATACATGGCATTGATCAAAAACTACGACAACCTCGCCTGGTTCGAAGACGCAGACAATTGTCTTTATGATTATCGGGAGTGGAGGCGCGAAAACAGCGAATTTGGGATCACTAAGCTTCTCGACTATGCGGCTTTAGTCTCCTGCGGATATGGCGTGAAGCCACGTCGCCCACTAATCCTGGGACTCATCATGGTCATGGTATGCGCCGTCTATTATCGGAGGACGAAAGCCATAAAGAGGCACGAGAAAGAAGGAGATCACCAAGAGGCCAACATTTGGGACGCCTTCTACTTCAGCATGATGACCTTCACGACCGTAGGTTATGGTGACTGGTATCCTCTGGATGAACACAGAAAATTGGTAATGTTTGAAGGGATCGTGGGTTGGTTGACGTTATCGCTGTTCCTGGTGACCCTTGCCAATGTGGTTATCAGGTAAGGTCATAGAAAACGAAGGAAGAACCAGCTTGAAAGAAGATCGAAGATATGAGAGAGGCAGAAGTAGAAAAGGTCTCTGACCTGGTGCCCCATCTTCTGGGCATCCCTCGCAAAAAGATCTGGGTCGATTACGACGAAGAGGCAGATGTCCTGTACGTCAGCCTCAAAAAACCGAGCCACGCCGACGACTCCGAACTCGCCGAGGACGACGTCATAATCAGGCGCGAGAAAGGTGAGGTGGTGGGGATGACCTTCCTCAACGCCTCCAAGAGGACCGGCTCTGCAAAGAGCTGGACCTGATCAAAGCCTCTGGTCCAGACGTAAAAGAGTAGATGAAGAGGCCCGAGGCGGCCTAAGAGGCCTTCTCGCCCTTCTCCGCCGCCTCCTTCGCCATCGTCCCGAAGAGCTCCTCAAGCTTCACCTTGATCTCCTTTATCCCCTCGACGCCCGGCCCGCCGACGTCCAGGGGCGACTTGCCCGTCAAGTCTGCATCCATCAGGTTCCTGTCATAGGGGATCGTCCCGAGGACGGGAACGTTCATCTCCGCCAGCTTCTCCTTGATGATCGTCTGCTCCTCGGGAGCCTTGCTGATCACGGCCATCACCCTCTCGATCCCCAGGTCACTGGCGAGCTTCTTGATCCTCTCCAGGGTCTCGACGGACCGCAGACCCGGCTCGACGACGGCGATCATGACGTCGACGCCCCTCGTCGTCCCGCGGCCGAGGTGCTCGATCCCAGCCTCCATGTCCAGGATCACCAGGTCCTTCTCCCGGAGGATGACGTGCCTGAGCAGAGCCCGAAGGAAGGCGGTCTCGGGGCACATACAGCCGCTTCCGCCGGTGTCGACCGTCCCCATCACGGCGAGCTTCACGCCGTCGGGTCCGATGCAGCCGCACTTCTCGATGACGTCGTCGACCTTGGGGTTGAGCTTGAACATCCCGAACTCGGCGCTCGCCCTCTCCTGGACCATCTCCTTGTAATCGGTGATGGGCCTGGGGTTCTCGGCGACGCCCAGGGCCGAGGCGAGGTTCATGTCGGGGTCTGCGTCTATCGCTATCACGTTGTATCCGTCGCGGGCGAAGAGGCGGGCGAGGGTTCCTGCGAGGGTGGTCTTGCCGACACCCCCTTTTCCAGAGATGGCAATCTTTATGGTAAAACCTCCATATCAACTATCTAGATATATATTGGGCAACGACGGTTTATATTGGTTCTGGAGACCGCGAAGGACGCTCTACTGACAACGATAGGTGGTTTGGAGATGGCAAGGGAAGACGACATCGAATCCAGCATCGAATCGGTTATGAGGCCTCCGGCTGAGGGAAAAACGGCCGCCGCCACCATCCCCTCCAACCTGGAACTTCTCGAGGGCAGATACCTGAGGCGGGACGAACGAGGGCAAGTGGCTGAAACTCCCGACCAGATGTTTCGGCGAGTTGCAGAGCACGTGGCCTCGGCCGAGATTCGCTTCGGGGAGGATCGGTCGGACCTCTCGCTGAAGTTCGGAGAGATGATGAAAGAGGGCCTCTTCTTGCCAAACTCCCCCACCTTGATGAACGCGGGACTCTCTTTAGGCCAGCTTTCTGCCTGCTTCGTCATTCCGATCGAGGACTCCATGGAGGGGATCTTCGGCGCCCTGAAGCTGATGGCCATCGTCCATCAGAGCGGAGGAGGTACCGGGTTCTCCTTTTCCAAGCTTCGGCCGAGGGGCGACGTCGTTCGGTCCACGGGTGGGATCGCCAGCGGCCCCGTCTCCTTCATGGGGATATTCGACGCCGCCACCGAGGTGGTGAAGCAGGGCGGCAGAAGAAGGGGCGCCAACATGGGCGTTCTGAGGGCGGACCATCCCGACGTGATGGATTTCGTCCACTCCAAAGATGAGCCGGGAAGGCTGGAGAACTTCAACATATCCGTGGGGATCACAGACGGGTTCATGCGCCGGGCGGGCCGGGATGAGGAGATCGAGCTAATAAATCCCAGAACCGGGTGCGTTTCCGGCACCTTGAACGCTGCCCGGCTCCTGAGGGAGATCGCAGCTTCCGCCTGGCGGAGAGGGGATCCGGGCGTCCTCTTTCTGGACAGGATCAACGAGGCCCATCCTCTGCCGGGGGTCATCGAGGCCACAAACCCCTGCGGCGAGCAGCCGCTTCTGCCTTACGAGTCCTGCAACCTCGGCTCGGTGAACCTCTCCCGGTTCGTCGAGCGGGGAGAGATCGACGAGGACAGGCTCGCGGAGACCGTCGGCCTGGCGGTGCGGTTCCTGGACGACGTCATCGAGGTGAACCACTTTCCCCACGGCCTGATGAGGGATGCCACCCTCAAGACCAGGAAGATCGGCCTGGGGGTGATGGGCTTTGCGGAGATGCTGATCAAGATGAACATATCCTACAGCTCAGGAGAAGCCCTACGGGTGGCGGAGGAGGTGATGAGCTTCGTCTCCAAAGAGGCGAGAGAGGAGTCGAGGCGGCTGGGCCGGGCGCGAGGATCTTTTCCTCTTTTCGGAAGAAGCAGCCTGGAAGGCGACGCCATGAGGAACGCCACGGTCACCACCATCGCCCCCACAGGTTCCATCAGCATGATCGCAGGGACCAGCTGTGGTATAGAGCCTCTCTTCGCCCTCTCCTTCGTCCGGGACCTTCTCGGCAAAAAGACGGTGATCGCATCGCCCCTCTTTGAGAGGATGGCAAAGGAGTCGGGGGTCTACAGCCCGGCCCTGATGAAGAGGGTGGCGAAGACGGGAACCCTCCAAAACGCCGATGTCCCCGACGATCTCAAAGAGCTCTTCGTGACGGCCCTGGAGGTCTCGCCAGAGCAGCACGTCAGGGTCCAGGCCGCCTTCCAGAAGTTCACCGATAACGCCGTCTCCAAGACCGTGAACATGCCCTACGAGGCGATGGTCGACGACGTCCTCGAGGTCTTCAACCTCGCCTACCGGCTCGGCTGCAAGGGGATCACAGTGTATCGGTACGGGTCGAGAGACCAGCTCCTCTACCTCGGCGACGGCAACGACACAACCTACCGAAGGTGCGGAGATTGCGGGTGAGCGAGGGAGACGGGGCCGATAAACCTAAACCTCGGGCTCGCCATCCCGCTACCCATGAAGATCGGGATCGCCGACACCAACTTCGCCCGATACGACATGGCGAGGGCCGCCATAAAGGAGCTGAAGCGGGGCTGCTCCGCCGAGATCGTGCGGTACACCGTCCCCGGCGTCAAGGACCTGCCGGTCGCCTCCAAGATACTGATAGAAGAGCGGGGCTGCGACCTGGTGATGGCCCTGGGGATGCCGGGGCCAAAGCCCATCGACAAGACCTGCGCCCACGAGGCCTCCACCGGCCTGATCATGGCCCAGCTCATGACGAACACCCACATCATCGAGGTCTTCGTCCACGAGGACGAGGCTGAGTCTGAAAAGGAGCTCGCCTCCCTCGCCGAGGAGAGGACGCGTGAGCACGCCGCAAACGTCATCAAACTCCTCTACTATCCCGAGAGGCTCACTCGGGAGGCAGGGACCGGCCAGAGGGAGGGGTTTGAGGACGCGGGACCGGTGGGGTATTAGGGGGTGTATTAAAAATCTTAAATCCATCTATGAGATGGTGACTGATTAGCAACAAATGTAAAAGGGTTTGAATTCGGGGATCAAAACTGACTTTACGTAATTGCTGCAGAAATAACTACAGATGCCGCTGCGCCCACCAGAGCTGCAATAACAGCAATTATTGCATATATTGTATAATCATGTCTTTTTTCATTTTTTCGTTCGCCTTCGTATTTAATCAAAGCGGGTATCATACTGTTAATGCGATTAGAATGAGATTCTAATTGCTTAATCGATTCGGAATATTGGAGCTCAATCTGAATATCAGGAGAATCAACATCTTCATCGACTTTGTATGATGTAATTTCGGCTACAATTCGTGAGATATCTGGTAGAATTTCTTTATAATATTCAGGAAAAACTTTAACTAATGCTTCCGAAGATATGCCTTCAAGTTTTTTTGTTATCTCTTCGTATTTGATTAGAGCTGGAATATTCCGTTCGATACGATTTAAATGAGATCGTAGTTGCTTAACAGACTCAAAATATCGAGTTACAATCGTGATATCTGGAGAGCCGATATCTTTATCACTCTTGTAAGCTGGAATTTCGGCTACAATTCGCGAGATTTCTGGCCTAATATCCTTATAGTAATCAGGAAAAACGGCCGATAATGTCTCAGAAGATATATCTTCAAGTTTTTCTGTAATATAATCCATTTGAACTATCCGAATATAGTCCAACCACTCAAAAGTCGCTCGGTAAATATGTCTATATGCAGCATCTATATTAGTAAATACATAATTCTCATTTTGGTCGGGTCTTAATCCAAATTTTACAGAATATATTCTCATGAGATGATCAAACGCGTCTTTCATCTCATTTGTAGGTGGAGCAAAATGTTCCCCACGCAATGCGTCTGCATATAACATTATATGCTTATATTTTGCGTATAACTCAGTAAGTTCTTTGAGTCGAGCTTCCTCGCGGTCGCTTAAGTCATCCAAGTAGGACACCTTTAAATTAAGTGGGTTAAGGAAGTCTCCGACTCAAAACTTCCATTTCATAATCTTCAAACTCGTCTCTGTTCATCACACGGCCTAGACCTAATGGAACATTACCCATGCGATACTTTTTTGCCTGTTCTTTGATTTGATTTTTGTCGATCTTCATTTCAGGCAGATCGACATCCCAGACATCTCCTGATTCATGTACCATTTCAAGCCCCACCAGCCACACAAAAATACTCACCGCATACAACGGGAGGGATATTTTGACTTGAAACAAGCAACTGAGAAGCGAATATAAATACCTTTCTATAATCCGAGATTTTTCAATGTGTTTGATTTTGAAATCGAACTGATATTCTCATAGTTTATAGATTTATGTATTTACCACTAAGCGAGGTGTCGCCATTTCTCCGCCCGAGATGGATATCCTCATCCATTTAGATGCAAATCCTGAATAGCGCCGACAGCGAAACCCTTTTCAACCAAAACCGCCCACCTCCGCCCATCATTGTATATTATCGTACATGATTGGAGGAGAGATCGATTTGAATCCAAGAGAGCTAGCACCGACGTACCCTAAAGCTCACAACACACCGACGCGGAGGCGAACCTGATGTTTCTCGCGCCGACGCCGTACCTGGCCCTCATCGCCTCGATGATATTCATGCTCACGATAACCTTCTTTATAATTTTGATGAGATCCGATGCTTAACCAGATCCTTCTCGTGGCTTACGTTGCCGTCATCGTGATCCTCTCGATAAGGCTCCGGCAGGGAACCTTTTCGGGATTCGTCATCTCGGACAGAAACGTCATGTACCCCGCCGTGATCGGAATCGCCTTCACCGCCGCCTACTTCAGCGCGGCCTCGTTCCTCGGCGGCGGCGGTTACGGCCTCATCGCCGGCTTTCCCTGGGTGATCTCTGGGCGACCTTCATGCACGTCGCCTTCGCCTGCATCGCCTGGCTGATGGCGCCCCGGATCTGGGCGATGGCGAAATCCTACGACGCCAAGACCGTTCCCCAGCTTCTGGAGAAAAGGTACGGCTCCCCCAGCGGCAGGGTCCTTTTGGCGATGATAATGCTGGTGATGTAAACAGTCTACCTGATAGCGATCTTCAAGGGGTGCGCCCACCTCTTCGAGGGATTGCTCGGGATCAGCTACGTCCAGGGCCTGCTGGTGGCGGTCGTCATCGTCGCCATCTACTACGCTATAGGGGGTCTACCCGCCATCCTCTGGATCAGCTTCATCCAGGGGATTATAATGGTCGGGGGCGCAATCCTCCTCTACGCGGCCCTCCTCTACAACGGCGGCGGAACCGAGATCTGGGCGAACATCCCCGCGGCCGTCACCAGCATGAGCGGAGACCTCGTCCCCTGGCAGAAGACGGTGGGAACGGCCTTCTCGATAAGCCTCGGGCTTCTTGCGCTTCCGGACCTGTTGATCATGATCTTCTCTGCGAAAGACAAACGGGTGGTCCGGTTCGCCGGGATCTACAGCCCCATAGCGATCTCGATATACGCCTTCTGCATCTTCTCGATAGGAATTTGGGCGTATGGCGTCTTCACCGCCGAGGAGCTGGCCCCCTTCATCAAAAACCCCGACAGCCTCGTCCCCTTCGTTGCCCAGTCGCTCCTCCCACCAGGCTTTGACGCGGTCACCCTCCTTGCGGCGATATCGGCGGCGATGTCGACGATCAGCGCCATCGTCCTCGTCACCACCACCGCCCTCACCGCAGACACCCTCCGGTTCGTCCGTCCCTCCCTCTCGGACGATCGGGTCCTCGTTCTGACGAGGATCGTAGGGGTTCTGATCATCGCCGTATCTGCCCTAATGGCCCGAAACGTCCCGGAGCTGATAGTACCGCTCGTCTCCCTGAGCATGGGGGTGATCGCCTGCTGCGTCTTCATTCCTCTGATATTCGGCCTCTACTGGGACCGGGGGACCTCGACGGGGTTTGTTTCGGGCCTCGTCGCCACATTCGCCTCCATCGTGGCCTGGAACTTCTACGGCAACCCCACGATACACCCGGTGATGATCGGCATCGTCGTCGGGACGGTGGTGTATCTTGCGGCGAGCTTAGTTACGTCTCCCCCGGATTCTTCTCAAACGATTTCAGTTGGAGGCGGAGAAGAGTAGTCTGCTCACCGCGCCGGCGCCGGTCGCCAGGGCACGCTTTGGCCCCGGCCCGGCCGGACCGGACTCAAGCAGGATGATATACCTCGATGGGGCCTGATTATGCATGATCAAAGGAAGTTCGAAGAGAAGAATCCGCAATTGTGGTGGTGAGATATGCCGACGATGAAGATCCGCGGCGGGGACCTGGGCCTGGTGGAGTACGAGTTCAACCCATTCTCCCCGGGCGAGAAGGTCAACACCCTGGGGATCAAAAAGCACCGGGAGCTTGCGCCCGTCGAGGGGAGAGTCAGGGTCACGACCCCGGGAAAAATCCACCTGACGGTCCTGGACATGAACCGCTTTGCGCCGAATAGGCCAGGCGGCGGCGGGGTCGGCTTCGCCCTCCAGATCCGCTGCTTCGCCGAGGTGGAGTGCATCCCTGCTGATACCGTCATCGACTACTCGAGAGAGCCGATCATCCGCCATTTCCTCGAGGTCTTCAAAAAGACGGTCGGCTACGATGGCGGCTTCAAGATCAAGGTCAGGGACCACGAGCAAAAGCACGTCGGCCTCGGATCCACCGGCTCAGTCCTCGTGGCCCTCGGCCACGCCATGAACGAGGCGGTCGGCTCACACCTGACAAAAGATGAGATCCGGCTTTTGATCGGAAATAACTACGTCGAGGAGACCGAGGACGGCCGAGTCACGCTGGGATTTGAGACCGGCGTCGGGCCTGCCGCCGTGACCTACGGCGGGATGGCAGTGACGGGCGACGAGCTGGCCCTCGCCTACCACCACGAGTTCGCAGAAGGAAAGAACGTCTTTGTGATCATCCCCGAGACCTCCGTCTCCTCGTCCGGGAGGGAGGAGTTCGACCTTCTGATGAACAGGGCCCGAAACCTCGACTACCAGGACCGAGAGCTGAAGGCTTACTTCATCCTGATGGATCTGATCCCGGCCCTGGAGCGGTCCGACCTTCGTAAGATTGGAGACGTCATATGGGAGATCGAGTTTCGGGGGTCGAAGCGGGCCGAGGTCAAGCACCACGGCTTTGAGATTTACCAGCACATGAGCGGCCTCCGGGAGGCGGACCTCGAGTTCGTCGGGATGAGCTCTGTCGGGCCGTCGATCGCCGTCGTCACCGATAGGTCGGAGACAGAGATGGCGAAGCTACTCGAGCCGATGGGCCTTAAGGTTGCGATATCTACGAAGGTCGATAACGTCGGGCTGAAGGTCGAGAGGGTTGAGTAAATTATCCTCGTCGTCTCTGTAGATATTTCAACGATACAGGGAGAAATCCCCCTACCAGTTCCAACTAGCGACGGCCTTCCCTGCTGCAACCGAGCTGCAGGATAATTAAATTTAATAATTTGGATCAAATCTAGCCTTGCGGGATTATTTTCAAAATATTTTCAGAGATTATCTTTGTCCCGTTCCCACCAAAAAAACAATTGTCGTATGGCCCTATATCTATTTTGTGAAGTGTTTTATAAAAATATAAAATGGCAAACCCTAAGTGATACACGTCATGAATGTCAGATTTAAACTTTATAGCGTATTTCTTTGTATTATGTTTATATTTAGTGAGAAGATCTATGTTGTATATTTTTTCATAACAGTTGCAGATATCTCGGATTATTTCTGGTACATCCAAATAATCAAAATTATCATGACCTGTTTGTATCAAGGATACATCCCTGATTAAAACCGCAAAAGGACCCTGACCAACACCACCCATTTTAAGCTCGTATAATAAATAAGAGTCTTGACATTCTGCTCGAAGTTTACCGTTTTCAAATGCACCTCTAAATTTAAGCCATTGCTGTTCCGTAAGGTCATCACATAAATATGAATACAGATCATTCCAAATAGTATTTATAAT
>CAZNGI010000006.1:0-34964 GCA_964572505.1 uncultured Methanotrichaceae archaeon
CTGATGACCGGCGCGAATATGCCCCGCTGCTTGCAGCGGGGTGCGCTGTTTGACTTCTACATAAACAGGCGTCATGTAGAGGGACATACATAACATTTAAGATGGAGTTCCAGATGTTATGGGGTGGGTCCAACTATTATACACGAGTTATTATAACAATTTAATCAAACCAAGAGTCGAACGGCTCACCCCGCTGCAGAGCTGCGGGATTATCGATAAAAAAATACGCCAGCTATAGAAATCGTCTTTTCTTTAATGTAAAGTTAAGATATGCATGAATCTGGGGATTAAGAACCCTCAATCCGAATGGAATTTCTATACAATTAAGTAATTTAATTCTTTTTTCTATTTCTAATAACTCATTTCGATAATCTTCGGCGATGGGATGAACATCTTTATAATAACTGAGGTCTTCGATGACCTTAAAATAATCTTTAATATATATTTTTTTAGATTTGTCATGGTGCCTATTATCGCGGTTAGCATCAACGGATGCTAATCGAGATGGGTTACTTAAGGTGCTCGATTATCCATTTGTACCCATTCATAATAATGCGGCCGAGATTGCCATCCGCGAAGGTGTTATCAAGAGGAAGATAAGCTATGGAACCAAATCCGAGCTAGGCAAGAGGGCCTGGGAGAACATGTTCTCTATAATGGATACATGCCGTAAGCAGGAAGTTAACTTCTTCAACTATCTTAATGGAATATTTTCATCTCGAGACGATATCCCGAGTTTGGCTAACTTAATTTATAAAGCGGCATGATATAATATTTTATTGAGCATGTTCCTATTATCTATAGGTTTAATAGTTATCTTTGATTGAAGATTTGTAACAGAACCTAAATAATCAATCTTAAAACTTTCATTTTTTACCAAATATTCTTGCCAGGTTATCTCCTTTTCTAAAGCGTTTATTTTCTGGAATATGATTTTACTCTCGATTTCTGATAATTCATTTAAATCTCTCTCTATATCGCGCAATTTTACTCTAAACATGCAAATCGGTTCCATTAAATTGCTCTCGACGAGCTGCTTGTAAATTGAAAATAATTTGCGCTCTATTTCAATACCTTTTATAGAGTGGCATCTCCCGAGAAATATAGCTCCATTAGTTTGCATATAATTTGACATGAATTTAACGAAATTTTTATCTCCACGCAATGTTTGTAGATTAAACATAATTAAAGGAGCATCTTTCCCAAATGAGACATTTTGGCATAAAATTGTTTTTTCAATTTCACTTTGGTTTATTCGTATTATTAAGTATTGAGTTGTGCCTAAAAGGGGATTTGTGCTACATTGTACAAATAAAAAATCTTTTTTTAAATTATTAATGAATAAATCCTCTGCAGATTTATCCAAAAATTCTCCTCTAACCCACTTAAGTTCTTCTTTCGTAGTATCCAACAATTTTCTCAATAATAATGATATAATATTGTTCATCATATAAATTGGGACAAGTATTATAAACCAAAAGAGTAATTCGAGCCCTTGAAGGAATCCTGTCTTGCTACTACTAGAATTGTCAAGCATCTTAATAAAGCCAATATAAGATAATGGGGACAAAACAGCACTCAATATTAAAATAATCACACATAAATTGAAGTATCCGCTATCAGGGGATATTTTATTTACTAGACTTTGATATAAAAAAAGATCTTTCAAGATATTATATTCAAATACAAAAGCCAACGATACAATAGTTTGTGTTAAGATTCCACCTAATAACAAAAAATCAAGTCCTTGTTCCCTGCCAATAAAGGAATTAACATAAGCCAAAAAAAGTAAAAACCAAATTATAATTACGCTAAACAAAACTACAAATTCAGATGGCACTAATTCGATGTATGAAAATAAAACAGGAGAAACAAAACATAGAAATAACGCCATTTTAGGGGCCACAAACGCTAAAAGTGTAACGAAAATAACCACATATATAAAAAAATAAATTAAAATGTACTTATCTAGTAGCAAAGCTAAGGATACATAAAAAAGAAAAGCTAAAATTGAATATTTTTTAGTCAAACCTCCATATAATGGATCTTCTTTTAAATAATTTGGAGGCATTAAACTTGCAAAAGTTAACATATCCATTATACATAGTCATGTTTAAATGAGATAATATAAAGCTTTCGTCACATTCAAACTCGTTATTCCACACATAGCAACTGCGTTGATCTCCCATAGAAGACGTTTAGTTGATCAATATTTCCGATGAGGTCTTCGTGTACTTCCAATATTTTCCATGTGTTACGCTGTGTAGGCCCGGTAATAAGTTATTAGTGTTCTTAGGTCGGGATTTTAGGTTAGGATTTCAGAGATCGATTCCTCGGTCAACTACATAGAGGGGCAATTTCAGCAACGTTTATTCAGTCCTTTACAGGAAGAACGAGGGCGCTTACCTCGCGGGCGTCTACGCCGGCCTGATGACGGAGTCTGGGATCATCGGCATCCTCGGCGGCCAGAACAGCACAACCATAAACGACTTCGTCGTCGGTTATGAGCAGGGCGCAAGATCCGTGAGGCCGGACATCGAAATCCTGGTGCAGTATGCGGAAAGCTGGAACGATCCGGCCAGAGGAGAGACGCTGGCAACAGAGATGTACGGAGATGGAGCCGACATCGTATTCCAGGCGGCGGGGACCACGGGCCTCGGCGTCTTCAAGGCCGCTCAGGAGTCAGGCAATTACGCCATAGGCGTCGACTCAGACCAGGCGCTGATAATCGAGAAGACCGACCCCGAGCAGGCCAAGCATATACTCACCTCGATGATGAAGAACGTCGATCGCAGCCTCTATCGAGCACTGGAGCTTTACGTCGACGGCAAACTGCTCTTCGGCCAGGCCGAAACTCTGGGCATCAAGGAGGGCGGCGTGGGCTTGGCGCGGAACAGGTATTATGAGGAGGCCACGCCCGAAGACGTCAAGGCCGCGGTAAACCGGGCTGAACAGGATATCAGAGACGGAAGGATAAAGGTGGAAACGGCATTCAAGTGAGATGGTCAGAGGCGATCGCAGATCAAGTCCCCATTCCCTCCACCTCCTCAGCCACCCTTCCCTCAACCCCTCGGCACCAAGCATTTCGGCCCGTCGCCGATCAGCTCCTCCCGCCTCGCCATCTGCAGCCTCACCCGGACGAGCCCCCAGTTCCACCCTTCCGGCGTCGGAGGAGCGCCCGCCGGATCCCGTTCTCGCGCCCCCTGGGGACGTGGACGGACTTTCCGGAAAAGGGGTCCAGGCCAGTGTGGCGCATGCGAGACTGAGACGGTCATCGGCGTCGGGGTGAAGTCCGGGACCTGCTGGGAGCGAAAGGCGGCAGTTCCGATGTGCGCGGGCTAGATCTGCCACCCCATTCATGTACTTATTTTATCGAATGAGTCCGGCTTCACACTTTGAACCCATCAAAGGTGGGGTTCTCGTGGAACCTCAAGCTCCTCTCGACGTCGAAGACGCCGGAGAAGGTCTGGTGCTCCTTGATGTCCTTGTAGAAGATCTTGTGCCACCTGTAATCGCTCTGCCAGGTTCCGTTGAAGCTGCTCGATAGGTCCATCCCCACCATGTGGGCGGGGCTTGTGCTTCTGATGGCGTTGGCGCTGGCGGGATCAGAGACCTGAGAGGCAGGATCGGTCGATGCGAAGTATGTGGTCTGGATCCTCTCCATCTCCGTCACCTCGAAGTACTCCTGGACCTCGGCGCCGATGCCCCCGTAGAAGTCGTTGGAGTGGATGTACTTCATCCCCACCATGGGCGTCTCGCCGGAGTAGCTCATCTTGACGTCTTCAAGGAGGTTCAGGGGCACATTGGAGCCGTTCAAAGTTCCCTGGACGTTGGTGGCCCTGTTGGAGACGGCGCTCTTTGAGTCCATCTCCAGGTCGCCGTCTCCGTACATGATGCTGTAGTACTCAAGACCCATCCTCCTGTCCACCACGGAGGACCCCACCTCGAAATAGCCGGTTCCCGACGCCCTGACCCTGTTGTAGAAGTCCTCACTTTGGGCCAGCTCGGAGATGGCCGGGCTTCCAGCACCCTCGCCCATCGCCAGAACGGCGATGAGCAAAAGCGCGCCTATCACTACTCCCTTCGTCCCTCTCGCCCCACAAGATTCCTTTGGATCTCTATATTTCGCTTCTTAATAAAATACGTGTCGTTCGGATGGCTTAAATCCCTCAAACTCCAAAAGACGAGAGTGCTTTGGAGCTTCGGGAAAATCCTAAGATCCGATGTAAAATAGCGAGCGAAAAAAGCAGATGTGGTGACGTCGTGAAGATCGATATATGGACCTGGGGCACTGGAGGGCCCTTCGGAAGAGAGCTCGGGGTTGGGCCGAAGAGAAGGCGCCGAGGACATACGGCGACCTCGATCATAATATCAGAAGAGGGCGAAGACCGAGGGGAAAAAGCCCACTTTCTGATCGACGCCGGAGCACCCTGCGTCGAGACGATGATCGAAAAGGGAGTTTCGGCGCCGAATGTACTCTTTCTGACCCACCCCCATTTCGACCACGTCTCAGACCTGGACAGGCTTGCGAACAGCAGGATGAGGGGCCTCGTGGTCCAGAGAGGTGTCAGGGATTTTGAGAGGGCGGAAAGCCTCTTCCAGCCGCTGACGGTGATCGGGACCGAGGATTGCCTCAACCATCCCCAGGACGGCATGAGGGCGAGGTTCGGCTACCTGGAGGGGCTGATCAGGTGGACGCCGATTTCGGACTACGATCTCTGGCACTCGGTCCAAAGGCTCGACGGGATGCTCCTGCCGAGCGAAGATGGGGTGGCGGAGGACGTATTCCCCCTGGAGTTCAAGGCCCTCCCGGTCAGCCATTCGAAGCACGCTCCGGGCTCGTGCCTATTCATATTCAGGTTCAGATCAGACGAGGTCATAGACCGTCCCGGCGAGCAGGGGATGGAGGCCCTCCGATTCAGAAACGTCGTCGTCTCCGGCGACTTCAAATCGATGGAAGATTGGGTGGCCGGAAATTCGGATCTTAGGGACCCCGCCTGCATCGTCCTCGACTCAAACACCATCAAGGCCTCTGGAAAATACCACGCTAGCTTCGAGGAGAACAAAGCGCTCATCGACCGATGGTGCTCGGGAGGTGAGGAGGTCCTGGTCCTCCTCAATCACCTCTCGGGCTTCGGCGACTACAGAGAGGGCTTTTACGATCACGTCCCCGACGACGAAGACTGGGAGAAGGCGGTTGATGAGTTCCTCCCCCCATCGAAGGTGACGATCAGAATCGCCGAGGACGGAGGATGCTATCGCGTAAAATGACGCTGGGGAGTCTGGGAATAGATCGAGGGATCACGCAGCCTTTAAGAACGAAGCCCGCCGTGAAAGAGATCTGCGGTTAAACCGCCTTCGAGTGGAGGTTAGCATCATGAGAACGAAATTATTTCTGGTTTTTTCAGCGGCCCTGCTCCTGGCCCAGGCGGCCTCTGCAGCCCAGGAAACTCTGGACCTGGGCCCATACCAGGTCTCCTTCAGCCTGGAGTCTGCAGCCCGCTGCACCGTCCAGGTTGCTGAATCGGTGGAGAGCAGGACGCCTACGGGGATCGATTACATCGAACGTTCGATCTTGATGGACTGCGATGACGGCCGGGTCCAGATCAAGGTGACGAACTATCACAATCCCGTCCCGGCGGGAGATCGTGTCACCACGGCCCTGAACAGAAAGACGCCGTGGAACATCGGCTGCATCGGCGTCGATACGAAGGACAGGCTAGTGGACCGTCACACCGGATTTCTGACGACCTTCCAGGAGGTCTCGGGGGAAGAGGTCTACCAGGTCGCCTACTGGCTGGACAGATACCTCGCTCCCGGAGATTATCTGGGAGAGACATCCTGCGTGATATCTTCAAGCCTTCCCTGGACGGCGACAAAAGAGCTGATCGATACGGTCCACGTCGAGAAGGCGGAGGCAACCCAAAAGCCCTCGACGATGGAGACGGTGACGGCTGGCCCCTACGAGGTCTCTTTCGATCTAGGGGAGAAGAACTACACCATCATCCAGGAGGGGCCCGAGCCCGGCGAGACCGAGGAACACGCGGGCCTTGAGCGGCAGAGGATCATCCTGGACGGAGTGAACAGGGCTGCGACGATCAAGATCACAAGCTACGACGACTTCAGGATCGTGAACCAGGGGACAGAGAGGCTTCTTGCCGAGGCGGCCCTCCAGACGAAGGGATACGTCAAGAACAACGCATCAGAATGGACGATCGACGGCGAGGCGGGAGTCCTTGGGGTCGGGGAGGACGAGCACCACCAGATCCTGTACGTTGCGATTTACTGGCCGGACCAGGTCCGGACGGAAGATGGGCCGGTTCTCGGAAAGACCAGGTGCGAGATAGAGTCGAGCTACTGGTGGGACACCACGGAGACCCTCCTCGACACCCTTCACGTGGAGAGGGAAAACGGAGCATGAACCGCGAGCGGGACCTGAAATTCGAGGGAAGATATGAGACAGCTCTGGATGGGGGTTCTGCTCCTCTCCAACCTTCTGGCGATGGCGGCGGCTGGGGCTGAAGAGGCGAGCGGCCCGAGCGCGGAAACCCCAATAGTCGTCATCTGCCAGGTGGAGCTGAACCCTCCTGGGGACGACAGAGGACGAGAGCAGGTCGAGCTCTTCAATCCCGGCGACCGAGAGGCGGAGATCGGCGGCTGGAGCGTCACCGCCGCCCAAAGCGGAACCACAAAGACTTTTCAGCCGGGGACAATCGTTCCGGCCCATGGAACCCTCGATGTGAAGTTCGAGAAGGCCGACGGCCAGGTCCTCTTCGACTCGGAGGAGTCTGTGGTTCTGAGGGACGAGTCCGGCAAGATCATTGACGAAACCCCGGTCCTGAACGACACGGGGAACGACAACGCGATCTGGACCAGGCTTTCCAAAGACGAAGATGCTCTGATCCATAGCTGGAGAATCGCGAGCCTCTACCAGAGGATCGACCAGCACGCCCTCGATGCCCCGGCCGAGGCGGAGTCGTCTCTGGATTCTCTGGCCCTATATCTCGCAGGGCCAGCCAAAAACGACGAGGAGCGGGCGCGGGGGATCTACCGCTGGATCACCGCCAACGTCGATTATGACGTCGAAGGCTCAATGGCAGGCGCCTGCAGGGGGCGGACCCCCGAGAAGGTGCTGGAGGAGAGGGTGGGGGTCTGCAGCGAGTACAGCGCCCTCTTCCAGAGGCTCTGCGAGCTCTCGGGCATTGAGGCGGTGGTGATCAGAGGTCGCGGGAAGGGGTACGGATACGCTGTCGGCTCAAAGATCCCGAAATCCAGCAACCACGCCTGGAACGCCGTCAGGATCGAGGGGCAGTGGCAGCTCGCCGACTCGACCTGGGGCGCGGGCCACCTGGACCCCGAAAAGGGATTCGTCCAGAGGTTCGAGGAATTTTATTTCCTCACCCCACCCGAAGACCTCGTCTGGACCCACCTGCCGGAAGATCCAGCCTGGCAGCTCCTGGACGCTCCGATATCGAAAGAGGAGTTCGAGGGGCTCGTTTACGCAAAGCCCGCCTTCTTCAAGAACGACATGAGGATAAAAAGCCCCATCAAGGGCACCATCGATGCCGATGAGGGCGCGAGCGTCACCCTCTCGGTCCCCGAGGATGTGAGCGTCATCGCCGAACTCTTGGACGAAGAAGGGCGAAAGCTTCCCAGCCGTTTCGCCCAGGTCCGGCGGTCTCTGGACGATCTTCTGGTCAAGGCCGCCTGCCCCGGTCCCGGAAACCGCACCCTGCGGATCTACTCGAAAAGGGGCGAAAGCGGGGATCGGGAGGTGTACGACTGGACCCTCGACTATCGGATCGAAACCGGGCCGAAGGCCCAGGTCCAGACGGGATTTCCGATAGTCTGGGATGCGTTCTGGGATATCGGCCTCGACGCCAAGAGCCATCCCGAGGGTTTGATCGAGGCCGGGTCCGAGCTGAACGTGACGTTCTCGGCCACCGAGGATGTCCTCCTCCTGGCACGGCTCCTGGACGACGAGGGACGAGAGCTTCCCGAAGATCGGACCATTGCCCAGAGGGAGGATGACGAATACGCGGTCAGGGCATCCTTTCCTAAGCCCGGAAACTACACCCTCAGGATCTACGCGAAGCGTGCGGGCGAACCTGGCGGAGAGTACAATTCTGCGATCGAGTACTCTGTTGTGGCCGAAGCCGGGATCGAGGGCATGACGTACCCCCGGACTCTAGGAACCTTCGCCGAGGCGGGAGCTCGCCTTCGCCGTCCCCTGGAAGGAGGGCTGGAGGCAGGATTCGCCCACCAGTTCGAGCTTGTGGTCCCCGGAGCCGAGGAGGTGGCGGTGATCAACGGCGGAAGATGGACCCCACTCTCCAAGGAGGGCGACCTCTTCTGTGGCGAGGCGGTCCTATCGAGGGGCGAGGCCCAGGTGATGGCCAGGTTTCCGGGGGAGAGGTCTTATTGCGGGCTACTAGAATACACAGTCCTCTGAAGCAAAACTGGGGGAAGGATTTCGCCATGAGGGTTACAATAATCTACGATAACAGGTCCCTTCGAGAGGATCTGAGAGCCGACTGGGGCTTCTCCGCCCTCGTCGAGGCGAAGGGTAGAAGGATCCTCTTCGACACCGGAGCGCGGGGCGACGTCCTCCTCGGGAACATGAGAGTCCTGGGCCTTGATCCGAAGTCCATCGAGGAGGTCTTCATATCCCACCCCCACGCCGACCACATGGGCGGGCTCTCGGATTTTCTGAGAATCAACCCCGTCAGGGTAGTGGTCCCTCGTTCCTCACCAGCCCCCGGCGGGGTTGAGGTTCTGAGGGTCGAAAAACCAGAAGAGATCCACCCGGGGATATACTCCACCGGAGAGCTTTCTGGCATAGAGCAGTCGATGGCCGTCGATTCGGGCTTTGGGATCGTGGTGGTATCGGGGTGCGCCCATCCCGGCGTCGGAAGGATTCTCGAGGTCGCTTCAAGGTTCGGGGAGGTGAAAGGGCTCATCGGCGGGCTTCACGGATTCTCCGACCTTGAGCGGATAAAGGATCTGGACCTGATCTGTCCCGCCCACTGCACTGTTCACAGGTCCGAGATCATGAGGAGATTTCCAGAAAAGTGCCTTGAGGGCGGGGCTGGAAGGGTCATAGAGATCTGAAGAAATTGATTTAGAGGAAGAACTCCAGAGATAGTTCCAGAGATGCGGATCTGGAGAGCGGATCTGAAAAATGGATCCGGCTCCAGAGGTTTAGAGGCGGAATTTCACAGGGCGTTTGAGCATGTCAGAGAAGAGCGAAGGCGGCACGGATCAGAGCGAAACGAGATCAAAAGCGGCAATTGTGACGCCTAGTGATGCTGGTCGCGATGCTGTGCCGGGTGGAAAAGGAATGGACCCGGTATCCAGGGTGGCGGTTCTCTCCCTCTTGGTGAACCTCACCCTTGTCGGGATCAAGCTCACCCTTTCCTACTTCTCCGGAAGCCTCGCCCTCCGGGCGGACGCCGTCCACTCCCTGGTGGACGTCTTCGGTTCTACCGCCCTGATCCTAGGGATATTCATATCCGGGAGGAAGAGCAAAAGCTTCCCCTACGGCCTCTACAAGGTGGAAAACCTCGTCGCGGTGATCATCTCGCTCCTCCTCTTTCTCACCGCCTACGAGATCGCGGTGGAGGCCGCGGTCGGAGCCTCCTCGCACGTCCCCTACAGCGGCTGGGTTCTGGTGGCGGTGGCGGCGATCGTCCCCGTCCCCCTCCTCTTCGGGACCTACGAGATGAAGGTCGGAAAGAGGTTCAGCTCCCCGAGCCTCGTCGCCGACGGACGGCAGTTTAGGGCAGACGTTCTCACAGAGCTGGTCGTCTTCGCCGCCCTGGCGGGCCAGTTCTTCGGCCTGCCCTTGGACAGGATCGCAGCGGCGATAATCGCCGTCCTCATCATCAAAGCCGGCTGGGAGATCCTCGTATCGGGGATGCGGGTTCTCCTGGACGCCTCCATCGATCCGGCCACATTGAAGAAGATCGAGGATGCGATAGAGGCCAACCCCGAGGTCTCGGCCGTGGAGGAGCTGATGGGCAGAAACTCAGGGCGCTACTTATTCGTCGAGGCGAAGGTCGCCTTCAGGATCACGGACCTTGCGAGGGCGCACATCGCCAGCCAGAGGATCGAGCGGGACATAAGAGAGGCGGTCCCCAACGTCGACCGGGTCCTGATCCACTACGAGCCCCGTCCCAGGACTCATCTGCGGTATGCCGTCGCCCTGGCGGACCTCGAAGGAAAGATAAGCTCTCACTTCGGCGAGTCGCCCTACTTCGCCCTCGTCGACTTCAACCTGAAAGAAAAGCGGGTCGAGGGGCAGACGATCCTCGCCAACCCCTACAAGGACATGGAAAAGGGGAAGGGGCTGAAGGTCGCGGGTTTCCTCCTCTCCCACAAGCCCGACGTCGTTGTAGTCGCCGGCGAGAGCCTGGAGGGCAAGGGTCCGGGCTACGCCCTCGCTGAGGCCGGGGTCGAGACGATAAAGACCGAGGAGGGGAGTTTGCGAGAGTTTGTGGGGGAGATGAAGAATGGAACCAGAGAGGTAGACGGGGGTTGATGTCGAGACCGGGATGGGTCAAGGCTACAAAACGTATTGAGACAGGAATATTTAATAAGTCTTCGACTTTGAGCTAGAAAATAGATATAGAATGATTTATTATTCGATAAATTGTGTTCAACAAACAAAAAATTTAAATCGATAATCGATTGTGTTCAACTATGCCAAATGAGTTGTTCAGACATTTTGTAAGCGATACGATTGACAGTACTATAAGACTTGCTCAAAGTGCGCCAAGTGTCGGTCATCCAGGTATGACCGGAAGTATCCGAGAAATAGCATTAAAGAATATTTTTAGGCCCATACTCACAGATGTGGCTGATATCGGTTCGGGAAAAATCACAGATCATAGAGGGCATCTATCTAAGGAAACGGATGTAATAATATATAGTAAAGATATAAATCCGCCTATATTATATGACACTAAAAATGACCTGGGTATATTTCCCGCAGAAACTTGTCTTTATGCTATTGAAGTTAAAAGTAAATCTAATTCTGCAGAAATTCAAGATGCTATAGAGAAAGCACAACTTATTAAAGAGATGGAATATACTTCCGGCATTTATGATGAGCTTGGACGAGAACATCAACATACTCTAACAAGGATTGTAAGTGCTTTCTTTGCCTTTTCTTCTGATTTAAAGGAAAAATCTGAACTTGATAGATATCTTGGGTTAGATTCCGATGGAAAAACGGACCCACTAATACGTGCAATTTGCATAGTAGGAAGGGGTTACTGGTATTTTGATAAACACAACCAATGTTGGTGGTATTGGAAACCAACGTCTGATCATGGAGAAGTTATTGCCTTTATTGGAGGAGTAATTAACACAATTCCTGACGCTATTGCTTCAAGAGGGCGTCCTAGGTTTGGGAAATACTTAATCAATACATCGGGTAGCAAAGTTCCATAATATTCTAATTGCTCTGGAAGTAGTATGATTTTTATATACAATTTCTGCCCGAAGTTAAATAACTGTGGAGAGGCATCTAGGCGTCTCATCTCGCACGCCAAAGCCTTAACTCACTCCCCACCCCATACCCCAAGCCAGAGATGACCGAAGACCCCTCACAGAAGATGGCGGCCCTGGTGGTGGCGGCGACCAGCTCCTTTCTCACCCCCTTCATGGGCTCCTCGGTGAACATCGCCCTCCCGGCGATAGGCGAGGAGTTTGCCCTCGACGCCGTGACCCTGAGCTGGGTTGCAACCTCGGCGGTCCTGGCGGCGGCGATATTCCTCGTCCCCTTCGGTCGCCTGGGAGACATTTATGGTCGGAAGAGGGTCTTCACCTGCGGGGTTTTGACCTACACGGGGTCCGCCCTCCTCTGCGCTCTTGCGGTCTCAACGCCGATGCTGATCGCCTTCCGGTTCACTCAAGGAATGGGCGGAGCCATGATCTTTGGGACCGGAACTGCCATCCTCACCTCGGCCTTCCCCGCCCGGGAGAGGGGCAAGGCCCTGGGGGTGAGCGTCGCCGCCGTCTACCTCGGCCTCACTCTGGGCCCGTCCCTGGGCGGCTTTCTCACCTACCACTTCGGCTGGAGGGCGGTCTTTCTATCGAATTTGCCCGTCGGCCTGATGGTGATCCTGATGGTCGCCTGGCGGCTGAAGGGCGAGTGGGCCGAGGCCCGGGGCGAGAGGTTCGACCTCTTCGGCTCGGCCCTCTACTGCCTCGCTCTGGTGGCGACGATATACGGCTTTTCGAGGCTGCCCGAATCCCTCGGGGGAGGTCTGATTCTAGTGGGCCTTGTTGGGATCGTCGCCTTCGCCATCTGGGAAGCCGGGAGCGAGAGCCCACTTCTGGAGATGAGCCTATTTCGAAAAAACAGGGCCTTCGCCTTCTCGAACATCGCCGCCCTGATAAACTACAGCGCCACCTTTGGGATAGGTTTTCTTCTCAGCCTCTATCTCCAATACGTCAAAGGCCTCTCCGCCCAGGAGGCGGGACTTGTTCTGATAGCCCAGCCCCTCCTGATGATCTTCGTCGCCCTCCTCTCAGGATGGCTCTCAGACAAGATGAGACCGCAGCTTTTGGCAGGTCTTGGGATGGCCCTGACGACGATCAGCCTTCTGACCCTGATCGACCTCGGCATAGAGACGTCGATCGGGTCGGTTCTGGCAAGCCTTGTGATCCTGGGCCTCGGAGTCGGCCTCTTTTCGTCCCCCAACACCAACGCCGTCATGAGCTCTGTTCATCCCAAATTCTATGGCGTCGCCTCCTCCACCCTGGGGACGATGAGGCTGACCGGCCATATGCTGAGCATGGGAATGGTGATGCTCGCCTTCTCCCTCTACATGGGACGGGTCGCCATCGCTCCCGAAAGCTTTGACCTCTTTCTCATAAGCGCCCAGGCGGCCTTCGTGGCCTTTGCCGCCCTCTCCTTCGGCGGGATCTTCGCCAGCATGGCCGGAGGAGGCGAGGGGCACAAAACCTCCGAGGGGACTGTCAGAAGGGGCAGACTATTTTGAAGGAAACCTGTGGGATTCGGCTGGCGGAGCCCAGGGACGCTGTGCCGACACAACCATAAATGTAAATCCAGAAGCCACTAATTTAGACAATATCCGCGCAACCTTGAAATAGATGGTCGCATATATTAGAGAACCAGAACCAACAACCATACGATCTGCTAGATCAGCGCTTCTGATGACCCCAGAGATCAGCTTTCAACCCGGGAATTGATCCAGAACTTCGGAATATCGATGCGTCTCAGAAAGCGAGAGAAAGAGCCCGGAGAAAAGAGATTGCGAGAACTGGACGGAAATTGGAGATATGGGCGCTGATCGGAAGATCGAAAAAGAGATGGAAGTTTGAAACAGATGGAAACCTATGAGGAAGTCTTCAAATGAAAGTGTGTGTTACAGCAGCCGGTCCCGGCCTTGAAGCCCCCCTCGACCCGAGGTTCGGACGGTGTGCCTACTTCGTGATCGTGGAGACGGAGACGATGGAGGCAGAATCGATATCGAACTCCAGTGCGAGCGCTGCCAGCGGTGCAGGGATACAGGCGGCCCAGACGATCGCCAACGCCGGTGCCTCAGCTCTGATCACGGGAAACATCGGCCCCAACGCCGCTGAGACCTTGAAGGCGGCAGGGGTGAAAGTCTACCTCAACCAGGGCGGCAGCGTCAGAGAGGCGGTGGAGAAGTTCAAGAATGGAGAGCTATCGGAGAGCTCTTCCGCCTCGGTCCAGGCCCACTCGGGAATGGGCGCTGGGGGCGGGATGGGTCGCGGTGGTGGCCGCGGCGGCGGCCGTGGTGGCGGTCGCGGCGGTGGAGGAGGACAGGGACAGGGCGGTCAAAACTGGTGATCTGATATGAAAGTTTCCGTTCCAACCATGGGAGATCGAGGTCTCGACGAGTTGATATGCGCTCACTTCGGGCGTGCCGAGACCTTCACGATAGTCGACACAGATTCCGGAGACGTCGAGGTGGTCCCCAACACCAGCGAGCACCTGGGAGGCACCGGCCTTCCCCCGGAGATCATCTCCGCCAAGGGAGCCCACGTCATGCTGACGGGAGGCCTCGGGCCAAAGGCGGTCAAGATGTTCGAAGGATACGGTATCGAGGTATTCGTCGGGGCTACGGGGACCGTCAGGGACGCCATCGCCGACTGGAAAGAGGGCCATCTCGAAGAGGCTTCCGACAAGAACGCCTGCAGAGAACACCGGCACTGATCGGCGTTCGGGGCTTGGAAGGGTGCGAAAAACGGCCGCTCCCTTCTTTTGGGTCAATTTTCTATTTTTCGACCGGCACGATTCCCGGTCCGGCTTTTTCACAGCGGCGGCATCTATTCGAGGTCGAGGATTCGTGGCTGTCGAGCTCCATCGCCTGGAACGACGAGACAGAAGACCGGAGGATTCCAGAAAGGTATATTTGAATCCCAGAGACTCGTCTTCGAAGTGGCAAGTCTCTCAAAAGCATCTGGCCGCTGGGAGGACCTCCTCCGTCATGGAGCCCAAAAAGATGACTTCACTTGTGGAATTGGAGCAGAACCACGTATCTGAAGACGATTCGAATGGACAAAAGACGCAAAGTCAAATGTCCATCGGGTCGCCGTTGCCGCCGCTCACCTGGCAGACCGGGCAGACCTCCTTCTCCTCGTTCAGCTCCCTTGTGGCCATGGCGAGGACCGTGGCGCTGGCGATGTTCCCGGCTATGAGGAGGGCGGCCCCGATCTCGTCGTCGGAGATCCCCATCCTTTTTGCGACTCTCAGGTGGAGCTTGAGGCAGTGGGTGCACCTGATCGCCGCGGCTACGGCGATGGATATAAGCTCCTGAGTTTCCAGGTCGAGGGTCTGGGAACTTCTGATGATGGCGTTGTTGTGAAGGATCTTGGTTATCAGAAGCTCGGGCTTGTCCTTCATGAACCTGAATATGTAAGGCACCTCGCCGTACGCCTTCTCGATGTTGGCGAGCATATCCTCCGCCGTCTGTTCTGCACCCTTCTCAAGGATCCTGTCCAGATCGTCTTCAAAACTCATTTCAGCTCACCTAGACCACGAAGCCGGTTTCTGACATGGGCAATATCCGAACGAGTATATAGTTCTTCATCCTGGATGGCATCACTTTAGCGATCTCCCCCAGGGTCACGCCCTCGTCGAACTTCACCCCCGCCACTGCCTCGTGGTACTCCTCAAAAGGAAGCTTTATCCTCAGGCCGTTGAGGTTCAGGGCAATCGGCAGCGGTGAATAAGACTGCAGAATGTCCGGGACCTGCTCCCTCACAACCTCCATCACCCTCGGCGGGGTGGTGGTCAGGGGGTCTTTTGAGATCTGGACGCGGACGCTGTCAAGGGCTCTGCCCGCGGCCGCCACGATGTTGTCGAGGCTACCGATCTCCGTCGCCTTGCGGGACCTGTGGGCGATCCGGCCGACATTGGAGACGTACTCGAAGGCGTAGGGCAGGTCCTCCTTTTCCATCTCGGGGCCGCCGGTGACGATAACCGGTACGGATAGGTTCCTGTAGAGGTGCTCTTTCTTGAGGATGCAGTCGACGAAGTTGCCGAATATGAATACTACGGCGTCGTGCTCGTTGATGAGAGCAGTCTCGTACTCGTCTATCTGGGCGATCTCCCTCGCGACGCCTCTTCCCATCCCTATCATGTTGCTCTTGGCCCCGTGCCTCCTGATGTACTCGGCGACGTCGCAGGCGGGGTGAGGGAGATGATGGATCGCAAGGGTCGGGGTGACGACGGCGATCTCCGTTCCCGTGAGAGGGGCCCTTTCGAGCTTTCCTCGAAGCTCTTTACTCAAAGCCTCCAGAACCGGCATGTCCTCGTGGGGTACGAGCATCAGGAGTATGATCTCGCTCTGGGTGACGTTCTTCTGGAGAAGGTATCCTCCCAGGTCCTCGATCAGCTCGGTGACCAGGTCGTGCTTGTAGACGCCACCGGTGAACATAACGGGATCAAGCATCTCTCATACCCCCGAATTTTTCTTTCGCCTCGGCGACCATCTCGGGCTTTATCGTCTCCTCTGCAGCCAAAAAGAAGAAGCTGTCTTTGCCCATCTCGCTCCTCCGGTTCCTGAACCCCTCCGGAGCTATCCGGACGAGGGCGTCCATCAGGTCTCTTCTGAACTCGGTCTCCAGATCCGCCACCACCAGATCTTCGGGAGACTCGTCCGAGAGGACCACGAGGACGTTCCTATCGGGCTGTTCCACATTCTCCCGGCCGTAGGTCTCCCACAGGACCCGGATGAGGTTTGCCATGTGCTCCTCGTCTTCCACGGTGATCTGATACCCGCCTTCAGCATCCACCAGATCGCCGACGTCACTGACCTTGAGAGGCGGCTGCTTTCCCCGGATCATCCCGAAGACTGCGAAGTAAGGCGTCTTTATGTCGACGTAGACGTAGAGCCTGCCTATCGACCTGATCAGGCCCAGGTCCTGGAGGATGTCCATGATGATCTCCCTGTACTTCTCGGCCCCGTAATCCTCGCCGGGCATCTCGACCTCGAAGACCTCGAGGGGGTCCATCACCATCTCAATCCTCCACGAGGCCCGAGACCAGCAGGCTCGCTCCAACGCAACCGATGTACTGGGCGTATTTTGGCACCATAACCTTGAGGGCCAGAAGCTGCTCCATGGCCCGGGGGAGGCCCTCGATCAGGGCGGTCCCACCCACCATGATCACAGGCTCCTTCACCTCCACCTCCTGGAGCTGCTGCTCGAAGACCTGCTCTGCAACGCTGTGGCAGGCGGCCATCGCGACGTCCTCTGGCCTGCTTCCTGCCGAGAGGCTGTTCACCAGACTCTGGGTTCCGAAGACGATGCAGTAGCTGTTCATCGGCACCTTCCGATAGTCCCCCTTCATGGCGAGCTTACCAAGCTCCGTTATGTCTACTCCAAGACGCCTGGCCGTCAGCTCCAAAAACCTCCCAGAGGCCCCGGCGCAGATCCCGCCCATGGTGAAAGTGCCCGGGATGCCGTCCTGGACCGATATCGCCTTGTTGTCCATGCCGCCGATATCGATCACCGTGGCGGTGCCCTTCTGGGCGTCCGCCAAAAAGACGGCCCCCTTGGAGTTGACGGTGATCTCCTCTTGGATCAGCTTGGCCCCGAAATGCTTGCCGACCAGGTGGCGGCCGTAGCCGGTCGTCCCGAGGCCCTCGATCTCCTCTTTCTTAACGCCGGCCGATTCGAGGGCGGCGTTGTAAGCGGCCTCGGCGCTCTTGATGACCTCGGTGGTGGGAACCCAGCCGGTCCCTATGATCTCGTTCTCCCTCATCACCACGGATTTTGTGGTCGTCGAGCCTGAATCGATCCCGGCGGTGAGGCCGGTCTGCCTCTCCCGGGCCAGGAGCCCCTTGAACTTGGCCGTCGTGACGAGAGCCTCCATCCTGGTGAGTAGGGTCTCGGCCGTCGTCCTCTCGGTGAAGGAGTAGCTGAGGACCGGGATCCTGGAGTTCTCGTGGATGTACTTTCGAATCTCGCTTCTCACAATGGCGCCTTCGGCGCACCTGAAACAGGTCGCAACGAAGACGGCGTCAGCAAGGTCCGGGTTCTCCACGATCCTTGTGGCTCTCGCCATGGCGAGGTTGAGGTCGCCGCTGGCAACCTTGATCCCGAACCTCTCCTCCACGTTCCGGACGTCTTCCAGGGAGACCTCGGGGAAGATCAGCTCGGCGCCCACCATCTCGGCGGCCTTCTCTAGCTCGCCCTGGACGCCGCTGTACTCGGGCCCGCAGGAGATCTGGGCTATTCTGATCAATTCAACCCCTCCAGAAACTCGTGTATTTTGTGGACGAACTGCTTTGCCTGAAACTCGTCCTCGGGATAGTCGAGCTCGAGAAGGGGGATGCGTTTCGTCTTTAGGAGAAAGCGGGTCAGCTCGTTGGTCCTTGCACAGCCGGTGCACCCCAGAGTGCAGTCGTCGTTTCTTATGACGATGGCAGCGTCCGCCTCTTCGATCATCGGCCCAAAGAGGGACATCCTGCCCCTAACCCCTGAGGGAACGTCAACGGCGGCGTACTTCAGCCCCTTTTTCGGGTCCTCCGGGGTCATGTTCAGGGGAGGCGAGTCGAGACCGGGGGTGTTGACCTTCTTTCTGACCTCTTTTGAGACCACCAGCGCCTCGTGACCGGTCCTCTCGACGAGATCTGCCAGGATCATGCTGGTGGGAGGGTATACCATGACTTTAACCATGAACCAACCTCAGGAAAACTCCTCTTTTATCATCTCTTCCAGCTCCTCCAAGCTCGGCCGCTTCCTGGTCTCGATCTGGGATGGAGCTTCTTCGCCCCTCGCCTCGGAGGCGAGGCCCCGGGATATCAGGGGGAGGATCTCAGACTCGTGCTGCATCATGTAAAAGCCGGGCCTGGCCCCTCCGCCACGGTGGCCCCGACACCTCCTGGGATCGCCGGGCGGAAAACCCCGATCTTTGATGAAGATGTTGCTTGGATCCATCGCCCTGATCTCCTCGACCGTCGCGTTGATGTCCTTCTCTTCGCCGTCTATGATGACGCCAAAACAGGTCTCCTTGACGTTAATCTCGCGTCCGAGCTCGTAAATCTTGAGAGCGATGTCGGAGGGGAGGACGTCAGAATCCTGAGACGTCACCACGCACTTGGTAGACTTCACCTATCGCACCTCCAGAACGTAAACGGTCTCCTCCTCCTTGACGTCCCGGAGCTTCTCCAGGTCGAGGACGCGACCCACGATGTTCGTCGCCAAAAACTTCTCTCCCGATGGGCCGTACTTGGGGTCGTCCACCAGCTTCACCCCCACAAGGCCTGCGTTCTTTGCGACCTGGTTGGTGACGCCGATCTCTCCGGCCTTGACGATCTCTGTCGGCTTGTTCTCGGGCAGGATCTCCTTGTAGCTGGTGGCCGATATCACCGGCTTGAATAGGACGGTGTTCTCGTAGACGAAGTAGACGGGCAGGGGACCTACGGGTTTCTCTTTCAAGCCCACCACGTGCCTGAAGTAGTCCAGGGACTTGGGAGCCAGGTCGTCGTAAAGCTCGATCGCCACCATGCGGTCGGCAGGGATCGAATGGACCACAACCCTCCCTTCTTTGAGGATCTGCATGGTGGTGACGGGCCTCTGCACCACCACCACGGCGTCGTCGCCGGTGTGGCCCTCGACCTCGAAACCTATGCCCCGCCCCTCGGCGATCTTCTCGGCCTCCTTGAGAGAGAGGCCCATGAGCATGATCCTCTCGGGCCTGACCTTCGCCGTCAGCTTCTGGCCTGGCTCTGCGAGCTTTACGAGGTCCATGCCGGAGGTGACCGTTCCCACCACGGAATGGCCGGGGACAGACGTGCGGTCCGCCTTGTAGATGAATATCCTTCCAAGGCCTCTTCCGCTGGTCCGGATGGTGACGGCGCCCTCGGCTCTTGGCTCGCGGTTCTCAAACTCGATCCGCTCGCCCATCAAGACGTCGGAAGAGGCGTAGGAGCTGGAAAGACCATCGACCGCAAAGACGCCGTCCCTCGTCGCCGCCAAAAAGAACTCGGCTCCTTCGGGAGCGTCCTCGATCAGGTCCACCTCGATTCTGGAATAGATCTCCATCCCATCGGCGAGAGGGAGGGAGAGGTCTTGGGTAGCCATCTTGTCGGAGAGGGCCGCCCACTCCACGATCGGCTCAGCACCCAGGATCAGATCGCCCATCTCTAGCCTTGCGAGAAGGTCTTTTCCACCCACCACGGATGCAAAGACGCCTCGGTTCTCGGCGGGCGCGCCGTAAGCCGCAGAATGTCTCTTCCTCGCGAAGACTATCTGGGCCTTATCGGCCTCAAAGCCGCTGGCGCCCAGCACCACCTCCCACCGGTCGTACTCGTGCTCTTTTCTGGTGGGAGCTATCTTCGTTGACACTGGCCCGAAGGCGACGGCGGCACCGTCGCTCCACCTGACCTTGAGCCCCGAGATCTGACCGACGGCCTCGTGCCAAGCATCCTGGATCCCCGTATCAAGAAGCTCTATCCTCAGCTTGCCTTTGGTGGTGTTGAGCCAGTAAGAGTTGGTCTCTTTTGCTTCCTCCTCCCGGCCTTTGACTATCCCGATGATGGCGCCTTCCGGAGGCACGATGCCGCCAGCTTCAAGGGCGTCTTTCAGGGTCGACCGATCATTGAGGGAGATCTCCGCACCATCCACAAAAACTTTCAAGTTAACTCCCCAACATCTCCTCTTCTTCCTCTTCGGTCATCAGAGAGAGAACTCCTTCGGGCGTTCCCACGTGGACGATCTTTCCGTTTCGCATCAGAGCCGCCCGATCGCAGACGTTCTGGACGAAGTCCATGTCGTGGCTGACGATGAGGAAAGTCTCGCCGAGCTCGTCTCGGGCGTTCAAAACGGATTTGGAGACGTCTATCTTGGTGATGAGGTCCATCGTTCCCGTTGGCTCGTCTAGGACCACTATCCTCGGCTCCTTGATCAGAACCTGGGCCATGGCAACCCTGTGCCTTTCGCCCTCGCTCAACTCGTTGGGGTTCTTGGTGAGGACCTTCTCGGCCTCCTCCTCGGTGAAGCCCACCGTGACCAGGGTGTGGATCGCCTTCCTCTCGGCCAGCTCGAAGGGGAGCGAAAGCCCTATCGACTCTGTGAGGTTGTCGATGACGCTGCGATAGGGATAGAGGGTGTACTCCTGGTGGAGCATTCCCATGTACTTGGTGGCCCTCCCCTTCTGGTCTGCGCCGAGGACGGTCATGTCCACCCAATCGTCGCCGACTCTGCACCAGATCCCACCGCTAGTCGGGACCATAATCCCGTTCAGCATCTTGGAGAGGGTGGTCTTACCGGCGCCGCTCGTCCCCACGAGGCCGAAGATCTCGCCTTCGTATACTTCGAGGGAAACGTCGTCCACGGCCCTGACGACGCCGCGGTCGATGCTGATGTAGCGCTTGGCGAGATCCCTGCACCGGATGATTGAAGTGCCCACATCGGTCTTCTTCCGCTCCTCCATCTTGCCGGCCATGGAGACGAACTCTGCAGCGATCTCCGAGGGCTTGCCCTGAGATACGATCTCGCCGTGGTCGAGGAGGACGGCACGGTCCGTCAGCTCCACCATGACGTCCGGCCAGTGGCTGGTGATGATCATCGTCATGTTGAAGTCGCCGACCGCCCGCTTTATGCTCTCGTGAACTAGGTCCGCGGTCTTAGGGTCCAGCGTCCCGGATGGCTCATCTGCGAGAAGCATCATCGGCGACTTGGCGAGCTGACGTGCGAGAACCACACGCTGCTTCTCGCCGCCGGAAAGCTCCCTTGCCACGTGCATCATCCTGTGGGACATGTTCACCTCGTCCAGCAGGTCTGCGGCATGGTTGACGCTTATGGACCCGCCGCTCGCCTCCTCGACAGCGCGCATTACGTTGACGATCACCCTCTCGTCGCCGTAGAGGGCGAAGGTCCGCTGAAGCATGATGGCGATCCTGCGAGATATGTCACGCCTCTTCCGGTCGTTTATCCCCAGGGAGACGAAATCGGCTTCAAAGGCCTCAAGATTCCCGCCGCACTTGCACTTCTCCCCCACCTTGCTTGGCGGTTCGACATGGTTGCACTTGGCGCATCTTGCGACGTGGTAGATCACGTTCCCGCTTATCTTCTCGAAGGGCTCCACGCCACGAAGGACGTGCAAGAGGATGCTCTTTCCCGACCCGCTTCTTCCCAGGATGCCGAGAGACTCACCCTCCATGATCTCCAAATTGACATTACGCAGCGCCTCAACTTCGCCAAACCGCACCGTCAAGTCCCGGATCTCAATAAATGGTGTCAAATTATCTCGCCTCATGTTAGTATTGTGTACGAACTACGAACCATCCCAAATTTAAGTTTATCCGAGACCATCCTGTCAGAGACCGCCATCATTGATCATCAACGTCGATTACATAAATCGTCCAAGCCTGAGCTGGTCTCCAGATATAGGAAAGTCTCCCTCAATAACCCGATCCAGATATTCGGGCTTGATGAGACGACCCCTATCCAACTCCTCCCTTCTTCAGAAGAAATTCCTTGTTCAAGTAAGACTCGTGAGCAGCCTCAAGACATTCCTGACAGACATGAAAAACTGTGTCCTCAAGACCGTGTATCGTAGCTTGCTTGGCTTTTACGGGCAATGTCTCCTTGTCAACAGCACAGATTTGACATTTCATCTAAGTCACCTCTTTTCAATCTGATTTTCGTCGTTATAAGCATTTCCGCTCAGCGGAGTCCTCCACCTCTTGTAAAGGTCGTGCTTGACCCCCACCAAATCTAGGACCCTTCCCACCACCACGTCCACCATCTCCTCGATGCTCTCGGGCTTCGAGTAAAAACCGGGACACGGCGGAAGTATGATCGCTCCAGCCTCGGTGGCGGCGACCATGTTCTTCAGGTGGACGAGGTTGAGGGGCGACTCTCGGGTCACCAAAATCAGCCTGCGTCTCTCCTTTAAACAGACGTCCGCCGCCCTGGTGATGAGGGTGTCGGATACCCCGTTCGCGATCCCCGCCAGCGTTCTCATGCTGCAGGGGGCCACCACCATGGCGTCGAAGATGTTGGACCCGCTGGCTATTGAAGCCGTGAAGTCTCGGGCGGAGTAGACCCGGTCGGCCATCATCTCCACATCGATGGGGCTCTCCTCGGTCTCGATCTCGATTATCTTCCGTGCAGCCTCGGTCATTACAAGATGGGTCGTGGACCCCATCTCAGCCAGTACTTCCAGTAGCCTGATGCCGTAGCAGACCCCTGAAGCGCCGCTGATTCCCACCACCACGTCAAGAATTTCTCCAGTCCTCTGAATGTTACCACATCCTCTGCCGAATGAAAACGTCGATCAGGCCCTTCTCTCTAGCCGGGTCAGGGTCGATGCCACCATCAGAGGGAAGTTGATGGTGGCATCGCCATAGACGGTGACCCTTCTCGCCTCAGGTGCAATCTTGCCCCAGGAGACAGCCTCTGAGAGCGTAGCTCCCGATAGGCCCCCAGGCTCGGGCCGGTCTGTTGTGAGCTGGATGGCAAGCTCGAAGCTCTTTGGCGTGACCAGCATCGATTGGAGGGCGAAGTTTTTGGGAACGCCTCCCCCGATCATAACTATTCCAGATCGCTTTGCACCGTAGCAGATGTCCACGAGCTCTCCGACGTCGCTGAAGGCGTCGACGGAGAGCTTTCTCGTCTGCTTGTAGAGCCAGGCCTGTAGCCCTATCATCGAGTCGGATAGGGCCGGACAGAATATCGGCACCCCAAAGTCTGAGGCGGACCTGAGGATCGACTTTTCGTCATCGATCCTGGAGCCGAGGATCCTCAAAAAATCGGTTCCCGTCATCGGGTCCGAGCTCTGGGGGAGGACCTCCTGAAGAAGCTCTTCGAACCTGACGAAATCGTCGTCTCCAACGTAGACGTCGTATATCCTGCTCACGCCCTCATCTCTCAGATTGGCGTCGGAGGCCTCAGAGTCTCCCAGGATGTGATGGCTGAACCCCTCGATTGTGTCGTGGACGAGGTTCGCTCCGGTGGAGACGAGAACATCTATTCTGCCGTCTCTTATGAGGGACGATACTATGTTTCTCATGCCCGCAGGAACCATCGCGCCGGCCAGGGTGAAAAACTTGGTGTAATCCTCTGAGAGCATCTCCTCGTAGATATTTACGGCTTCAGCCAGCCTCCTAGCGCCAAAGCCGCAGCGTTCCATCATTCTCACAAGCTCATCCGCATCCATCCCGGGCTCGATCTCCATCTGTCTTATATAATCCACCGAAACTCACCCGAATTATCCCAATTTGAAGCCTTTAGAGATCGACCGCATCACTGCTTAGCGGTAGTGATGCTAATCGATTTTCTCATAAACCTTTTATATCAGTACCTTGTGTTTAGCTCTTACGGCTAACGGAGGTAAAAAATGAGCGGCGAAATGGTGGCAGTGGACTATTATATCCCACTTATTATGTTTTTGATAATAGGTGCTATTGTGCCTATTGGCGCGCTGGCTGCCGTGAAGATCATATCTCCTCAGAAATCAACTTTTCAGAAGAGGTCTACCTACGAAGGCGGGCTGATACCGATACGGGAGGCTATAATCCAGTATAACGTCCAGTATTATCTCTTCGCCATCGTCTTCGTGATCTTCGATGTTGAGGTTCTCTTCCTCTATCCGTGGATCTACGTCTACGCTTCCGAGGTGATCCCCACCTTGGGAGGAGTGAACATTGCAGTCATCGACATGCTGATTTTCATCGTCGTGCTGTTGATCGGGTTGCTCTATGCCATTAAGAAGGAGGCGTTGCGTTGGGTATAAGCGATGTCATACCTCTGCCTGTTGCGGTTGATAAGGAATTGGAAAAATGGACTATCTGGGGTAGGCCCCTTACTGACGTCTGGTTTACCACCACGGAGAAGATCCATGAGATCATCGACATGGGCCCCATCAAGAACGTCCTCAACTGGGGCAGGAAAAACTCCCTTTGGTTCCTGATGCAGCCTATGGGATGCTGCGGCGTCGAGATGCTCGTCTTCGGATGTCCCCCCTACGACTGCGACCGGTTCGGGATCTTTCCCCGTGCCACTCCTAGACAGGTCGACGTCATGATCATCAGCGGCTACATAACCAGAAAGTATCTGCCGGCGATCAAGAACCTGTGGGAACAGATACCGGAGCCAAAGTGGGTCATGGCGATAGGCGAGTGCGCAATCTCTGGCGGACCCTTCTACGACTCCTACAACATCATAAACAATACCGGCAGGTTCTTCCCAATAGACGTCTACGTCCCGGGCTGTCCGCCCAGGCCTGAGAAGTTCATCGAGGGCTTCAGAGAGCTTCAGGAGAAGATCAAGCAGCGTGAGGACAAGAGAGGCTATTAGAGGAGGAGTTCATCGTTGACAACTGCAAATGATGTCTTGAACGCCCTGCAGTCGGCCTTTCCGGGAGCGATCGAGGAGGCGAAAGTCGGTCCCGAGCGTCAACTCTGGGCCACGATCAAGCCGGACAGGATCGTGGACGTCTGTAAGTATTTGAGGGATAATCACAACTTCGACCACTACTCCGGCGCTGCGGGCGTGGACAGGATCGATGAAGGCCTCTTCGAGGTCACGGAGATGCTGGCAAGCCACGGCGCACATCAGGTTGTAGCGCTCCTGAAGGTGAAGACCAAGAGGGACAGTCCATCGGTCAAGTCCCTGACGGGCCTTTACTGGAACGCCAACTGGTACGAGCGCGAGATCTGGGAGATGCTGGGAATCAATTTCGAAGGCCATCCTGAGCTTTATCCCCTTCTGCTTTCAGACGAGCTGATGGGAGTCTGGCCCTGGAGAAAGGACTACAAGGGCTACCCCGATTACACTACCGCTGAGAGGGCCATAGAGAAGGTCAACGCCGAGGGCTACACCGAGTACAGCATCCCCCCCACCCCGGCAGAGATAGAGGCTGGGACCGTCCCGGTCGAGAGGCCAAAGTACCCCACCTTCCGGGAGAGGGAGGAGATGGAGATCAAGGGCGAGTCGGAGATGATCCTCCACATGGGGCCCCAGCACGCCGTCGTTCCCGGACCTTTCCTTCTGGACATTCTGGTGGACGGAGAGAGGGTGAAGAAGGCCTTCCTGGACGTGGGCTATATCCACAAGGGCATCGAGAAGATAATGGAGAACAGGACCTACGTGCAGGGCATCCCCATAACCGACAGGCTCTGCTACATAGCCGCGCTCACCAACAACGAAGCCTACTGCGGTGCCGTGGAGAGGCTTCTGGGAATCGAAGCCCCCGAGAGGGCCCAGTACATCCGGATGATTTTGGAGGAGCTCTCCAGAATCCAGAGCCATCTTCTGGGCACCGCTGAGTTTTTGACCCTCATCGGAAGCGCCGTCTTCTCACCCTTCCTGTACATGATCATCGACCGAGAGGACGTCCTCACCTGCATAGAGAGCGTGACGGGAGCGAGGATCAACCACAGCTTCGTCAGGTTCGGCGGAGTCCGAAACGATCTTCCAGACGGCTTCAAAGATATGACCCTGGACGTCCTCAAGATGGTCAGGCAGAAGACCGAGGAGTACAAGGAGCTCTTCCTTTCCGACAGCATTTACAGGAAGAGGATGGAAGGTGTCGGGGTCTTGTCGCCGTCGGAGGCGAGAAGGCTGGGCGTCTCAGGTCCGCCCCTGAGGGCGTCAGATACGCCTTACGACATGAGGCGTGAAGATCCGTACCTCCTCTACAAGGACATGGACTTCGATGTGATCACCAGGAAGGAGGGCGACTCCAATGCCAGGGTCGAGGTGAGGCTCGACGAGATATTCGAGAGCTGCTACATCATAGAGCAGTGCCTGGACCAGATCTCAAGCGGCCCCATAATGGCGGAGAGCGTCCCCAAGAGGATCAAGCCCGATCCGGGCGAGGCCTACTACCGCGTCGAAGACCACAGAGGAGAGATGGGCTTCTTCGTGGTGAGCGATGGGTCCGATAAGCCCGTCAAGGTGAAGGCTCGAGGGCCCGTGTACGCCTACTTCCAGGCCCTTCCCCCGCTCCTCGAGGGCGTCTACATAGCCGACGTGGTCGCCATCGCGGGCAGCATGGACGCTTGCACCAGCGAGGTGGACAGGTAGGAGGGAATGAATTTGGTATTATCTGCGATCACAGAATTTGCAGCCCAAGAGCCCAAGTTATACGCTTTTATAATCGGGTTGATCGGCGCCGCCATCCTCGCCTCGGTCATCAACGTGGCCGCGATGGCCGTCGTCTGGCTCGAGAGAAAGGTCATGGGCGACCTTCAGAGCAGGTACGGACCGAACAGGGTCGGTGGCAGATGGGGTATTCTTCAGCTCGGCGCTGACGCCATCAAGCTCTTCACCAAGGAGGATGTAATCCCGAGAGGCGCGGACAAACCCGTCTACGTCTGGGCTCCGATTGTGGCGAGCGCGACCACCATGCTGGTGGCAGGAGCGATGCCCTTCGGCGCCGTGATAATAGACGGGAAGGAGATCCCCCTGGTGGTGGCCAACATGGACATCAGCGCCCTTTATGTGGAAGCTGCCCTCAGCTTGATGGCGATATCCGCATTCATGGCAGGCTGGTCTTCGAACAACAAGTACTCGATGTTGGGTGCCTTCAGGGGCATCGCCAGGATGATCGCTTACGAGGTTCCGATGGGAGTCTGCGTCATCAGCGTCGCCATAATGGCCCACAGCCTGAACCTGGTGGAGATCGTCCAGGCCCAGAACATCTGGTTCGCCGTCGCCCAGCCTCTCGGGTTCGTGATATTCGCCATCGCTCTCATCACAGATCTTGGGAGGATGCCCTTTGACCAGACCGAGGCCGAGGAGGAGATCATAGCCGGTTATAACACCGAGTACAGCGGAATCAGGTTCGGTCTGCTCTACTTCCAGGAGTACAACGTAATGCTCCTCGGGTCCATCCTGCTGGTTCTTCTCTATCTGGGCGGCTGGAACGGTCCGGTCATTCCGGTGATATCCTTCATATCGCCCATGATCTGGTTCTTCATGAAAGTGCTCATTGTGCTGGTGGCCCTGATCTGGGTGAGGGTATCGCTGCTCAGGTTCAGGATAGACCAGGTCACCGACCTTGGATGGAAGATACTGCTCCCCCTATCGATGGTCAATCTCGCATGGGCAGTAGTCGTGGGGCTGTACTTCGCATGAGGTGACGATCTATGGTGCTTAAGAACCTCAAAATGACCCTCAAGCGCTCGATGAGCGGCGTGGAGGTCACCCGTCTCTATCCAGAGAAGATCATGGATCTTCCCGATGCGGAGAGGGGTGTCCACGTTCTGGATATCAGGAAGTGCATCGGATGCGGTGCCTGTGCCAGGATCTGCCCCAACGACTGCATCGAGCTGGTACCTTACAAGCGCGGAAACCCGCTCAAGAACAAGAAGCTCCGGTATCCTCAGATCGATTATGGCAGGTGCATGTTCTGCGGCCTGTGTGTCGACGACTGCCCGACGGATTGTCTGACGATGTCGAAGAAGTTCGAGATTGCAGGCTGGAACAGGGACGACATAGTATACAGTCCCGAGGATATCGCCGTCGGCATGTACACCGACCAGGAGCTGGCCGAGCTTGCCGAAGAGGCGAAGAAGGCCGAAGAGGAGAAGAAGAGGAAGGCCGCCGAGGCTGCGAAGGCCAAGAAGGCGAAAGCAGCCAAGGCCGCCGAGGAAGGAGAAAAGGGTTCCGGCGAGAAGGCCGCCAAGAAATCGGAGGGTGAGACCGGATGATAGATCTGACTCAGTTTTACGACATAAGGTTCCTGATAGAGCTCGGAGCGTTCTCCTTGCTCGCAGTGATTATCCTCGGCCTCTCAATCCTCACCGTCTACTCCAGAAACATGGTTCACAGCGGCCTATATCTCCTGGGGAGTTTTGCCGCGGTGGCTGCGTTATACATATTCCTGAACGCCACCTTCGTTGGAGTGGCCCAGGTTCTGGTGTACATCGGAGCGGTGGGAGTGCTGTTACTCTTCGCAATAATGCTCACGAGAAAGACGCTGATGGAGGAGGAATCCCATGGTTAATGCGAAAACGGCGATTTTAATGCTGGTCTTTCTGGCCGCGCTGATCTTATTCATCGCAGCGACACCATGGGGCGGCGAGGAGAATGGTTCGTACAGTTTCGAGCCGAGAGAGGGGGCCAGGACCCCTGAGAGCGGAATAGGGGAGATCGGTGTTGAAATCTTCACAATCTATCTCTTCCCCTTCGAGGTGCTCTCCTTGGTGCTTCTGGCAGCCCTGATCGGAGCGATATACGTCGCAAGAAAGGAGTTGCCCAGATGACGGCGTGGAGGGAGGAAAACAGATGATCCCACTAGTGCTTTACGTGCTGCTGGCGTCGACGATGTTCACCATCGGTCTTTACGGCCTTTTGACCCAGCGGAACGGTATCAAGCTTATGATGTGCGTGGAGATCCTGCTGAACAGCGCAAACATCAATCTGGTGGCGTTCTCGGCGTACCTGCCCAACGTAAACGGCCAGGTCTTCGCCCTGTTCTCCATCGCCCTGGCCGCTGCGGAGGCCGGCGTTGGATTCGCCATACTGATAGTGCTGTACAGGCTGTACGGAACCATAGAACTGGACAACATCAACGCACTGAGGTGGTAAAGGTATGTACCAAGATTACGCCTATCTGATCGTGGGCTTGCCGATACTGGCCTTTGTGCTTACGATCTTTCTGGGTTGGCATCTGCCAAAGGGAGGCGGGTTCATCACAGTTCTGGCGACCTTCGCGGGGTTCATACTATCCTTAGGGATATTCAATGAGATATATCCCGATGGTGGTATCGTGCACCAGTCGATGCACTGGTTTGCGAGCTTCAACGCCGGGATCCTGATAGATCCGCTGGCGATAGTGATGCTCCTGATGGTCACCTTCGTCTGTACCATGATCCACACCTATGCCCTTGGGTACATGGACGGCGACCCCGGGTTGGCCAGATACTTTGCCGAGGCGGGCCTCTTCACCGCAGCGATGCTGGGCCTCGTCTTCTCGGACAACCTGCTTCAGCTCTTCATATTCTGGGAGCTTGTAGGTCTCTGTTCTTACCTGCTCATCGGGTTCTGGTACAGAAAGCCCTCCGCGGCCTCCGCCGCCAAGAAGGCCTTCCTGGTGACCAGGGTCGGAGATGTCATGTTCCTCGCGGGAATAATTCTGCTCTACACCAACATGGTGAAGCTGAACTTGACCCTGCCCGACGGAGCGTACCTGCTCCAGTTCCAGACGATCTACGACAGCCTGACGCTGATCCCGCCCGACCAGCTCACCTGGATTGCCGTGCTATTGTTCGGTGGAGCTGTAGGCAAGTCAGGTCAGTTCCCGCTGCACGTCTGGCTTCCTGACGCCATGGAGGGTCCAACCACGGTCTCGGCGATGATACACGCCGCCACCATGGTTACCGCGGGCGTCTACCTGGTTGCAAGGATGTTCCCGCTCTTCTATGCGGCACCCAACGCTCTGATGGTGGTCGCGTACGTTGGCGGTTTCACAGCACTCTTCGCAGCGACGATGGGCCTTGTTATGTTCGACATCAAGAGGGTCCTCGCTTATTCGACAGTCAGCCAGCTCGGATACATGATGGCTGGCCTCGGTGTCGGAGCCGCCGTCGGCGCATCCGCCGTCGGCGTCTCGATTTTCCACCTGATCGGCCACTCCTTCTTCAAGGCGCTCCTCTTCCTCTGTGCCGGAAGCGTGATTCACGCCGTCGGCACCAACGACATGAGGGAGATGGGAGGCGTTCTGAAGTCGATGAAGTGGACCGGCCTTACGATGCTCGCAGGATCCCTCACACTGGCCGGGTTCCCCCTGACCACGGGATTCTTCAGCAAGGACGAGGTCATCGTCACCGCCTACGAGCATGGTGCCCTCGGAATGGGCTGGCTTCCGTACATATTCGCAATCGTTGCGGCGCTTCTCACCGCTATATACGCCTTCAGGCTGTGGTTCCTGACCTTCGATGGTGAGCCGAGGAGCGATTACAAGAAGCACGAGTCGCCCTGGATCATGCTCGGTCCCCTGGTGATTCTCGCGATATTCGCCCTATTCATGGGGATGCCCTCGCAGGAGAACTTCTACGACTACGTCGGAAACAACTTCGAGCATTACGGAGTCGACTTCGAGGAGCTGGCGGTGATCGGAGGTCATCACGTCGAGCACGGCGCTCACGCCGTCCACGAGCCCTTCATCATCAAGATCCTGCCGATCATAATCGGCGTCGGCGGCATACTTATCGCGGCACTCTTCTACTCGCGGTGGAAGAGGTTCGACCCGAGCATGATCACCTCGGAGAGAGATCCTCTGCGGCACATCCTGCTCAAGAGGTACTACCAGAACGAGATCTACACCCTCTGGTTTGCAGAGAAGGTGGTCTACGGGATAGCTCTATTCTCGAACATGATCGATCTCAAGATCATAGACGGAACCGTGAACAAGATAAGCGCCATTTTGGTGGGATTCGGCGGAACGCTGCGTAAGGTCCAGACCGGAGTGATACAGAACTACATCACCGCCATAGTTCTCGGACTTGCAGTCCTGCTGATACTGATTCAACTGGCATCGATGGGGGTGGCGATATGATTGAGAACGCCATATCACTGATGATCGCCATACCACTGATAGCAGCGGTTTTCGCCTTACTGAACGATAAGGCAGCGAAGTACTTGGCCCTGATAGGATCGCTCGTCCCCCTGGCGATATCGCTACAGATGTTCCAGGAGTTCAACAAGACCTCGAACGCGATGCAGTTCGTCGAGAGCTACGATTGGGTTCCCGCCATCGGCGTCAAGTACATCGTCGGTGTTGACGGCATAGGGCTGCCCCTGGTACTGCTCTCGACGATCGTGAGCGTCCTTGTGGTGGTATACGCCTGGGGCGAGAGCGAGAGGTCTAACCAGTTCTTCGCCCTCCTCCTCCTGAACGAGGTTGGAGTTCTCGGCGTCTTCACAGCGCTCGACTTCTTCCTATTCTACATCTTCTGGGAGATCGTGCTCATACCCATGTTCTTCCTGATAGGGATATGGGGCGGGCCGAGGAAGGACTATGCTGCGATCAAGTTCTTCATCTACACTCACGTGGCAAGTCTGATAATGCTGCTGTCAATATTCGCGCTCTACTTCAGCTACAGAACGCCTGAGGGCGCCAGAACCTTTGACATGCTGACCCTCCTCGAGGCGACCGGAGACTCGACGATATTCTCGCCGATGCTGCTGAACGTGATCTTCTTCGGGCTCCTCTTCGGGTTCCTGGTGAAGATGCCTGCGGTGCCTTTCCACACCTGGCTTCCCGACGCTCACGTCGAGGCGCCGACCGCGGGCAGCGTGCTGCTGGCAGCTCTCCTCCTGAAGATGGGCGGTTACGGCCTATTCAGGATTATAATGCCGATGCTGCCGAACGTCTCTGCCAACTACATCACCCTGATGGCGATAATAGGCGTTGTGAGCATCGTTTACGGCGGCTTTTTGGCCTTGTCCCAAAAGGACCTCAAGAAGATGGTCGCCTACTCCAGTGTGAGCCACATGGGTTTCGTCCTTCTTGGAGCAGGAGCTCTCAGCGTCCTCTCGGTCCAGGGAGCGATGTTCCAGCAGTTCAGCCACGGGCTCATCACCTGCGTTCTCTTCATGAGTGCGGGAACGATACAGCACACCGCCGGAACCAGGATCATCTCCGAGCTTGGCGGACTGGCTGACAGGATGCCGAAGTTCGCGGTGCTGATGCTGGCAGGGTTCTTGGCATCCTTGGGTCTGCCCGGGATGTGCGGCTTTGTGGCCGAGCTCTCGGTCTTGGCCGGATCTTACCAGAACCTGCCCGTATACGTCCTGATAGTGATATTCGGTGGGATCGCTGTGACCGCAGGCTACCACCTGTGGGCGATGCAGAAGGTCATGTTCGGGCCGATCCTGAAGAAGTACCTGGATCTGAAGGATCCACATTCCTACGAGTTACTCTCGATGAGCATACTGATACTGCTCATAATCTACTTCGGGGTCCAGCCCGGAACGATCACCGACATCATGGGCGTTGCGGCAGAGCCGCTGGTTAAACCGTTTATAGCCATGGCTCAGACGGGGGTGATCTGAAGTGACACTAGGATTCGGTGACTATCTGTCTTTGCTGGGTGCAGAGGCTCTGCTCACGGGGCTTGCTCTGCTGATGATCCTGATCGGCCTGTTCATGAAGAACAAGAACCTGATGGGATACCTGAGCCTGGCAGGGCTCGTTGTCTCTCTCTTCCTGGTGATGGGCGTCGACATGACCAAGGGCGCTCTCTTCTACGGGACGATGGAGGTCGACGCCTTATCCCAGTTCTTCAAGCTGGTATTCGTCGCGGTCGCTCTGATCGTGGTGATGGCGGGCCTCAGCAGGTACAAGGACAGCCCGGCTCAGGACGAGTTCTACGTTCTGCTCCTCCTGGCCACCGTGGGCATGATGGTGGTTGCAAGCTCCATGGATCTCGTAACCCTCTTCATAGGGTTTGAGCTTGCGAGCCTTTCCACCTACGCCATGACCGCCTTCGACAGGGAGAAGAAGAACCTGGAAGCTGCGATGAAGTACTTCATCTTCGGATCGGTCTCATCGGCGATGATGCTCTTCGGGTTCTCTCTACTCTACGGCCTGACAGGAACCACAAGGCTTGCGGAGATCGCAGCAACGTCCGTGGCGAGCATGGGGCCTGCGACCCTGGTTGCCCTCCTCTTCGTTGTGGCGGGCTTCGGGTTCAAGATGGCTCTTGTGCCCTTCCACATGTGGGCACCGGACACCTACGAGGGTGCGCCCACCATCGTTACGGCCTTCCTTGCGGCAGGCTCCAAGAAGATGGGGTTTGTGGCGGCCTTCAAGGTGCTCTTCATAGCCCTGATAGCCCTCAGCTTTGAGTGGTACATGGCCTTCGCCATCCTTGTGGCGATAACCATGACCCTCGGAAATGTCGTGGCCATCTGGCAGAAGAGCGTCAAGAGGATGCTGGCTTACTCCAGCGTCGCCTATGCCGGGTACATCGCCATCGCCTTCGTGGTCGTCGGCGCCGCCAACAACGGCGGCGTCTTAGATCTCCCCATGGCGCAGAACGGCCTGGCGAGCGGCCTGATGCTCATCCTCGGTCATGCCTTCATGAAGACCGGGGCTTTCATCGCCGTTGCGGTGGTGGGATACATGGCCCTTTCCGAGGGCAAGAAGAATCCGGACGATCTGGAGCATTACGCGGGACTCGGGCAAAGAGCCCCCATAACCGCGTTCTGCATGCTGATCTTCTTGTTCTCGCTATCGGGGATTCCCCCGACGGCGGGATTCGTGGGCAAGTTCATGCTTTGGGGTTCTACCATCGAATCGGGACTTGTCTGGCTGGCGGTGCTCTTCGCCCTCAACAGCGCTCTCTCGCTGTACTATTACCTGAGGGTCATCATGCACATGTACATGAAAGAGCCCACGGGCGCGAAGATCGCAGAGCCGAAGGGGTACGTCCTGGCCATGATCGTGGCGTTGGTGGCCGTCCTCTGGATCGGTCTCTTCCCCCAGGCCTTCGTCGACTTCGCATACAGTGCAGCAGCTGTTCTGCTGCACTGAAAACCTTCTTTTTTTCTGCCCTTTTTTCTTAACGACATCCAAAAATGTTTATAAGTCTCCTGCAAGAAGGAGATATCGAATCCTACATATTCGATGATGGTGAGGTGCGTGAAATATGAAGAATTTAATATCAATCGTTGTGTTGGTCTCCCTCACATGCGTTCTCCTTGCCGAGGGGAATGGGGAAGGTGGATACGGTTCAGCGATGGAGATTCAGCTGGACCAGACCGTATCGGGCCATCTGGCGTCCACTTATCAGGAAGATTTCTACAAGTTCGACCTGGACCGGACTGGAACCCTCGAAGTGAAGATGATGGAAGTTCCCGCGAACGCCCAAACTGAGATGGTTCTCAGCAGCGAGCACGGCTCGATCCTCCCGGTGATGGCGAGCGGCTCTGTGCCAGGAGAGCTGGTTACCCTGAAGGCCGATATAACCCAGCCGGATCTCTATTATCTTTTGATCCGAAACCAGGTCGAAGGCGACTTGGCTGAGACCGATTACGCGTTCGTGGTCTCTCTTTCGAGGTGAGATCGGCCTGTAAATAATTTTTAGTTCATTGATATTTTTGGTCTTTCGGCGGTCAAAGCCCCATCTCTTCGATCCAAAAGAGCAGCGCTAAGAGGATCAAAACCGCCGGGATCACCACCATCCAGCAGTTGGCGCCCAGGATCTCGGGAAACGTTGCGTCCCCGAACTCGCCCCTCTTCAGCACCGTCTCTTCGAGCTTCGGGTAAATCTCGGCGAAGATGCCAGCCCCAAAGAGGATCCCTCCGACTCCGCCCACCAGGGCGTCGACCGACCCCTGGCCGACGGCTCCGGCTATCGTTCCGGGGCAGTAGCCTAGAAGGCCGAAGCCAGCACCGAAGACTAGCCCGCCCAGGGCCGAGGATCCCCAGGACCCAGGCTTGGGGTGGAGCCTCACCATCCCCAGGCTTCTGAGGAGGTGGACGCCGATCATCCCCG
>CAZNGI010000007.1:0-4009 GCA_964572505.1 uncultured Methanotrichaceae archaeon
CATGACCACATCAATCTCTCGGCTTTTCAGGGTTCTTTTGATCCGCGTTTTCCGGAGATCATCGAAAAGTCGGAGAGCATCTTTGGATCCGAGTTCACCATCCTCGTCAGAGGCGACAGCTTCCGAGAAATTTGATGATCAATGGAAAGATTTATATTCGTCAGATGACGTAGTGATCACAGGCAAAAGTCTGACGTCGAATGTTTCCCACCCTCCTGAATCCCTGATCGCGACTTTTGCCCCCCCACCTCCCTTTTGTCCACTGCATCAGAAACCTTTAAGGGCGTCCTGGTCATCGCTTGATCTGCCGGGTGTCTGACCTTGACCGAAGAGATCCTGATTTATCTGTCGACCATCTTGGTGCTTGGCATAGTGGCCCAGTGGCTGGCCTGGCGGTTGGGCCTTCCATCGATACTGATTTTGCTGATATTCGGCATTGTGGCAGGCCCCATCACCGGTTTTCTAGATCCCGACCAGATCCTCGGACCCCTTCTCGTGCCCCTGGTATCTCTGTCAGTGGCGGTGATCCTCTTTGAGGGCGGGCTGAACCTGAAGATCGACGAGCTTCGGGAGATCGGGACCGTCGTCCGCAACCTGATAACTGTGGGGGTGCTGGTGACCTGGGCGATGACGTCGCTTGCGGCATACCTCATCCTCGGGCTCGACACCGACATCGCGATCCTATTCGGCTCGATTTTGGTGGTCACAGGCCCTACGGTCATACTGCCGATGCTGCTTCACGTCCGTCCGAGCGGAAGGGTCGGAAACATAGCGAAGTGGGAGGGGATCATGAACGATCCCATAGGGGCGATGCTGGCGGTTCTGGTCTTTCAGGCGATCCTGATGGGCGGAGCCGGAGGTGCGACGGCCGCAACGTTCCCGGGGATTATGAAGACGGTCTTCATCGGGGTTATGATCGGAGTCACGGGCGAGATATTCCTGGTCCAGTTTCTGAAACGCTATTGGATCCCCGACTACCTCCAAAACCCTGCGGCTCTGATGGTGGTGGTCACAGTCTTCACCATCTCCGAGCAGTTCCAGATCGAGTCGGGCCTTCTCGCTGTGACGGTGATGGGGGTGGTCCTGGCCAACCAGAAGGCCGTCGCCGTCAAGCACATAATCGAGTTCAAGGAGAACCTGAGGGTCCTCCTGATAGCCGCCCTCTTCATCGTTCTGGCTGGAAGGCTGTCTGTCGCGGACCTGGACTACATCGACGGGTATAGCCTCTTATTTCTCGGGATTCTCATGCTGATAGTTCGGCCCGCCGCCGTCATCGTCTCCACCTGGGGTGCGAAGCTCAGGTGGCAGGAGCTGGTTTTTCTGTCCTGGATGGCCCCCCGGGGGATCGTGGCGGCGTCGGTATCCTCGGTCTTCGCCCTGAGGCTCGTCGAGGAGGGGTTTGCCCAGGCCGAGACGCTCGCGCCCCTCACATTCTTTGTGATCATCGGGACGGTGGCGATATACGGAATTGGAGCCGCGCCCCTCGCCTGTTGGCTGGGCCTCGCCCAGTCGAACCCCCAGGGTGTCCTCATCGTCGGGGCCAACCCCTGGGCGCAAAAGATCGCCCAAGCTCTCCAGGAGGCGGGGGTGAGGGTCCTGGTCGTCGACTCCAACTACAGCCAGATATCCGAGGCCTACGAGGCAGGGCTTCCCACCTATCACGGGAACATCATGGCAGATCACGTCCTGGAGGAGATCGATCTCGAGGGGATGGGGTACCTCATGGCCCTCACCTCCAACGACAAGGCGAATTCGCTGATATCCTACCACCTCTCGGGAATTTTCGGAAGGGCGAACGTCTATCAGCTCACCCCGGTGATGGAGGCCTATCGGGGAAAGGAGGTGATCCCACCAGCCCATCTCCGGGGCCGATTCCTCTTCGGAAGAGATGTCACTCTCTCCTATCTCACCCAGCGGTTTGAGGCCGGAGCCAGCCTCGATAGCTTCAGGCTGACGGAAAAGTTCGATTACGAAGACTTCAACAACTGCTACGGTAAATCGGCGATACCGATGTTCCTCGTCGGGGAGGAGGGAGACCTTCACTTCTTCACCGCAGAGGAGAACCGATTCGCTCCCAGGCCCGGCGAGACTCTGATAGCCCTGATCAACCCCAGCGGAAGGGACACCTAGGCCTGCGCCCCAGAAGGTACCGGGAATCCGGTCCCCTGATCAAACTTAAAAGAGGGGAAGCTCCAGGATAGAAAAGTTGGAGAGGGGGAGTGAAGCTCCCCTCAGCTGCAAGCGCAGTCGAATACCCCGGCTTCGCCCCACGAGGCGAGGTCGCAGGGATCGAGGTCGGAACATCCTCCAACGCAGCATGATAGCCAGTCGGTCTTGTTAGTCTCGTTGGTGTAGACGGACTCCATCTCGACCTTTCTATTTATGTCGTAGGTTCCGCTGTACCTCTCCTCGCCGAAGTTGACGACCTCTCCCCGAGAATCGGTCTGCCTGTACTTCAGGTCTGCGATCCCCGTCGAGTGGGAGGTGATGTCGTAGACGGTGGACCTCGTCGGGAATACGTCGGCGCTGATGATGGTATCGTTGGTGGCGACGACGGTGGCGTTCAGGCGGTCGAGCCTGAGGGCGACGTTCCTCTCCCTGGATAGCTCCCTGTTGTACAGGAAGCTCGCACCTATGCTATCGCCATTGTTTCCGGCACAGTCCCGATCATTGATGTTCTTTCCGAGGTAGTCGACGGTCTTGCTGGCGTTGAGGGATACGGGCCAGTTCTCCTCCAGGGTTATCGTCCAGACGTCGCTTCCCGCGGGCTTGAAATAGGTCCGGTTCACGTCAGCCTCGGCCTCGGCCCGGAGCTTGATCAGCTCCTCGGAGCTGTAGGTTCCCTCCAGGGCTGCGGTCCGCTGCCGGAGCCGGACGTCGTCGGCCTTGAGGTCGGCGAGCCCAGAGTAGTAGGGGGAGAGGACCCTCCCCGCGGGGGTGACGGCGATGGGGGCGATCTCGCCCTCCACCGAGCCGGAGAGGTCGAAGCCTATCGTTCCGCTCTGGCGGTGGATCCACCAGGAGGAGCCGTCGGTGACGTTGTCCACGCCGAAGGTATACGAGACGGCGGAGGCTGAAGATATCAGCCCTGCCAGGAGGAGCAGAATATACGCCCATCCTGTCCTCATTCAGACCACCTTCTTCTTCTTCGCTTTGGTGTAAGCTCCAGTGTCGTCGGTCCAGGCCTTCATATTGATGTCAAACACACCGGTGCCTTTTCTGTGCTTGAAGCTTGGAGGTTGCGGATCAGACGAATCCGCTTCAACATCGCTTTCGAACTTGCCCATTACGCGGCCTTTTTGCATGGCCATGGTGGAGTCGCCGGCGTAGGCTCTCAACCTTCCGTCAGCGAATACTCCGGATAATGATGTGTCCACATCTGAGTAAGATGTGCCGTCGTCGGCATGCGATCCGAGGTGTACATCATTCCCAAGCGCAAATACGTTATTCGCCCTTGCAGATGCGCTCTGGCCCGTCTCGGCCCTGAAATTGCCACGGATCCCTCCGAACCCGGTTATATCGGCCTCTACGCTGGCGACCTTCCACTCCGATCCGGGGGCCTTGGAGTCGTAAGAGGCTCCTATGGCGCCTGCTCCTGCAACGCCATTTTCAACAAGGACCGTCAAGCCCTTTCCAGCAGCAAAGGTGCTATCTCCGGACTTCGCCCTCAGGCGGTCTGCCCCAGCATAAGCTTGGTCGCCGATCGCCCCTGCACCGACGGCGGACCCTTCGCCGGTTATGGTGGTGATGGTGCCGCCTACCAGGGCAACCTGGACGTTGCCGGCGGCGACGCCCGTTCCCGCAGCACCTTCGCGGCTGGAGGCTTCTACATCTATTGCGACCACATCGGCGCTGTTGGTCGTCGTGGCCATGACGCCTCCAACGCTGATCTGGTTGTCAGTGCCCGCAGCCCCTGCACCGAAGATCGCACCTTCCGCCCCAACAATGCCATTCCCGTTCTGGAGGTTGACTCCTGCACCAAGGCCTCCCGCAGCCGCCGCGGCCACGA
>CAZNGI010000007.1:4109-16802 GCA_964572505.1 uncultured Methanotrichaceae archaeon
CGGCGCTGATCTCGTTCTTTTTGCCGTCAGCGAGGACGCCGACGCCGGCAGCCTCAGCACCGCCAACGATGACTCCGTTCTGGAGGTTGACTCCTGCACCAAGGCCTCCCGCAGCCGCCGCGGCCACGACGGTTCCCTTCTTGTTGGACGCCTCGACGTCCTCGCCGTAGGCTCCGGTGCCCAAGAACCCCGTGCCAGCGGCCAGAGTTCCGGCGCTGATCTCGTTCTTTTTGCCGTCAGCGAGGACGCCGACGCCGGCAGCCTCGGCACCGCCACCGATAAGTCCGTTCTGGAGGTCGACGACTCCGCCCAGGCCTCCCGCAGCCGCCGCGGCCACGACGGTTCCATCCTTGTTGGAGGCCTCGATATCCTCACCGAAGGCGGACGTGCCACCATCTCCGGTGCTGGCTGCCAAAGTCCCGCGGATCTCGTTCTCCACACCGATGGCTCCTATCCCGATTCCTGCAGCCTCAGCCTCGCCCTCGATGTAGAGGTTGCCGTTCAGATCGACTTCAAGGTTCACGTTGCCTGCACCCGCTCCCGCGCCCACGGCCCCGAGATCGCTCGACGCAGATCTCACGTCGCCGTAAGCCCAGGCGCTGTTTCCGGTTCCCGTCGCGAGCCTGCAGTCGACTTCAGCGGGACCGGCCAGGTCCAGGGAAGATACGGCAACTGCAGCCCCTTCACCCTCGAGGTTCAAGGTTCCCGGCCCGAGGTTGACGTCCATGTACCCTGCAGTCCCGAAGGCCGTCGGAAGGAATCCGACCATCTGAGAATCCTGAGATGTCACGATCCCGCCGTCGATATCTATGGTCTGCCTGGAATCGAGAGATCCGGCCCCTACGGATGCGTGCTGCATCGCGCTCCTTCCTCCCCGATCCCCGGTGGAGACGACGGCGCTCTCGGCAGCGCCGTCTATTGAAACGTCCTGGACCACGCCCAGCGTCTCGGGCGTAAGATGGGCGCTGCCGAGAGCCAGCGTCTGCGATGCATCCTGGGCATAAATGTAGTTCATGCCGACGTAACCGCCGCTCCCGGAGTATCCCTGGACCGCGTAGACGTCGCCTGGGCCAGAGATCCTTCTGGAATCGGCCATGCTCAGACCATCGCCGAAGCCCGCCGAGGACTCGCCGCTGACCTCGACGCCGTCATCCACGTCGTAGTAGTCCCAGATGCTCACGCTCCTCCCGCCGCCATCGCTCGCCGAGAAATGCATGTCGATGGCATAAGCCCCTTGAAAAATCAGAAGGCAAGTTATCGATATCATTAACCGATGTAATCCGGACAGAGATCTTCCTCCTTCAGTTAGCCCCATACTTTTGTTCCGTACAAGATAAACTTTTCTACAAATTGCTAAAATATTGGGAATAAGATATTCAATTTTTATGCGAGTATATTATACAGCAATAATAATCAGTGAAAATAAAAGGAATCGATTGATGAAGGCCATATTTCGATAGATCAATCGACCTTCACTTATTCTGACCCGGAAAACTGAACCGCGTTGTAAGCTCGGTCCTCCACCACGACGATCGACAGGTAGTCGCCAGCTCCAGCCTCAATCTCTTCTAGGCTGATCCTGTAGTTGAAGAGGGGCGACCTCGACAGCACGATCGGCTGATGATAGCTGGTCGATAGAACTCCGGAATCTGATGGAATGGTCATTTTGTAAAATACGACGGCAGTCTCGTCTTTGATCGCGGTCACGTTTTTCGCCAGATACTCCATGTAATCGACTCCGGGAGCGGTGACGTTCAGAACGCTCCTGGAGACGTAGTGGACCTGCCCTGATAGGTCGATCAGCCCGTTCAGCACCCCATCCTCTCCGAAGTAGGCGTAGGCCGAAACCATGGACTCTCCGTAATCCAGAAGCAGGACGCAAGGAGAAGATCGGGCCAGGAGAGGTCGGAACTTCTCCGAGATGTCGACTACCTCGGACGCGAGGACGGGAGAGATGGTGCCGTCCGCGCCGGAGACCTGGAAGAAGGTCCCTGGCCAGGAGAACTGGACCGTCGCCTCGCCCCCTTCGATATCCCGGACCTCGGACCAGACGACCTCTCGGGAATCGTTGTCGACCAGGTACAGGGTCGCGCTCTTGAGGTTTTGGTCGGGGTCCCTCACCTCCACCTCTATCGTTGCGGGGCTATCGGGGCTTGCAACCTCTGAGAAGACCTTCAAGCTTGCGACCTCCGGCGGTGGTGAGCCGCCCACGGCCCTGATCATCCACTCAGTCTCGTTCCGCTGATACCTTCCGAGGATCCACTCCAGGATCCTGTTGGGGTTTCTCGCCGATATCAGCGACCTGCCGGTGGCGGGACCTATGTCGGTGCCCACGTAGATCCCTCCAAACTCGTACAGGGAGATGAGGAAGGGCCCTGAAACCTGGACGTCGGGGACGTCCACCAGAGCCCAGCCGAACTCCTCGCCGAAGAAGGAGTCGGCCCTGTCCGTCACCTTCGATATGACGTTCAGGTCTTCGTCCCAGATTTCCAAAACGAATATCTCGGAAGTTCGTTCCGGTTCCAGCTTGCCAAAGACTGCAACTGCGGATAAGGTCCAATCGCCAGAAGGTGCCTCGAATAGGACCGAATGACCCTTGGGGTCCCCCATCCAGAGGCCGTTCTCTGCCTCTCCGTCGTCGATGCGGAGGGTCACCGAGTTCTCGCATACAGCACTCTGGCAGGCAAAGACGAGAAGGATCAGAAGCCACGTCCAAGTTTTCGTCATAGGAGCCCCCACAAAACCGGCGAATATTTCTTCGGCGTGCTCTTCGGGCTGCGGCGGTCGAGGATCGTTTCGGTGGTCATGCAGATCGTCTTTTTGTTTTTTGTCTATTTGTCCGTTTTTGAAGCTCGGGGGCTCCAGTCGGTCGCCGATCAGAAAACCGGTCCGAATGGACAGCGCCATCAATCTGATCAAATAGGACCCTCTGCCCCTCGATGGGACCGTCCTGTCCATCGGGGCCAGCGAGGCATCACCCAAACTGATAATACGTCCTAAATCAAGTTTCGTCGGGAGAGATCCGCTTTGGAGAAGATTCACACCACCTGTGTCTACTGCGGCTGCGGCTGTGGTCTCTACCTCCACGTCGAGGACGGCCAGGTCGTGGGAGCGTCCCCTTCACCCGCCCATCCCGTGGCCAGGGGAAGGCTCTGCCTCAAGGGTTGGCTCGCCCACGACTTCGTCTACCATCCCGACAGGCTCAAGGCCCCCCTGATCAGGCGGGGCGAGCGTATGGTTCGAGCATCCTGGGAGGAGACCCTCTCCCTGACGGCCAAAAGGCTCAAAGAGATAAAGGAGGAGTCGGGGGCCGACGCCCTCGCGATCCTCACCTCGGCCAAAGGGACGAACGAGGAGAACTACCTTCTGATGAAACTTGCAAGGGCCGCCCTCGGAACGAACAACGTCGACCACGTCGCAAGGCTCTGCCACGCCCCGTCGGTGGCGGGCCTCGGCATCTCCCTTGGGAGCGGGGCCATGACAAACCCGATAAGAAGCCTCCTTCGGGCGGATGCAATCCTTGTCACCGGCTCGAACACCACAGAGCAGCACCCCCTCGTCGCGGCCACCATCCTGGAGGGCCAGTCTCGCGGCGCGATTCTGATCGTGGCGGACCCCCGCAAAACCCAGATCGCAGACCTCGCCGACATCCATCTAGAGCCGAGGCTCGGAAGCGACGTCGCCTGGACCAACGGAATTTTGAACCTGATTATTGAACGGGATCTTGCCGACGAGGATTTCATAAAAGAGAGGACCGAGGGGTTTTCTGCCCTTCAGGAGTCGCTCTCCAAATACACCCCCGAGGTGGTGGAGAGGATATCGGGAATTTCTCCCGAGGATCTCGAAAGGGCGGCCATCGCCTTCGGAGAGGCTCCGAGGGCGGCGGTGGTCTACGCCATGGGTACGACCCAGCACTCCAACGGCACCGACAACGTCCTGGCCCTCGCAAACCTGATCCTAGCCACCGGGAATGTCGGAAGAGAGGGGACCGGGATCAACCCCCTCCGGGGCCATCAGAACGTCCAGGGGGCCTGCGACATGGGGGCGCTTCCCAGCGTCTACTCCGGCTACCAGAAGGTGGAGGATCCATTGGCGAGAGAGAAGATGGAGAGGGCATGGGGAACGGACCTGCCCTCCGGCCCGGGCCTCACGGCCGTCGAGATGATGGAGGCGGCCGAGGAGGGCCTTATAAAGGGGATCTACATCTCCGGAGAAAACCCCATGATGAGCTACCCTGACCGGGAACAGGTTAAAAGGGCCCTTGAGTCGCTGGAGTTTCTCGCCGTCGCCGACATCTTCCCCACCGAGACGACTGCCCTTGCCGACGTCGTCTTTCCCGTCGCCTCCTTTGCGGAGAAGGACGGAACCTTCACCTCCACCGAGAGGCGGGTCCAGCGAGTGAGGCGAGCGGCGTCGCCTCCGGGAGAGGCGAGGTCCGAGTGGCGGGTGGCAAAAGACCTGATGAAGCGGCTCGGGATGGATGCTGGCTACTCCTCCCCAGAGGAGGTGATGGCCGAGATCGCAATGGTCACCCCCTCCTACGGCGGCATCAGCTACCAGCGGCTCGGTATATCGGGGCTCCACTGGCCCTGCCCGGACACAAGCCACCCCGGAACCGAGATCTTGCATCGGGAGTTTTTTCCCATCGGACGGGCGAGGTTTTTTCCCGTGGAGCACCAGGACCTGGAGGAGGACCCGGAGTATCCATTCCTTCTGACGACGGGCCGAAGCCTCTTTCACTTCCACACCGGGACGATGACGAGGAGGGTCCATCTCCTGGACCGTGAGCTTCCGAGGCCAAAGGTCGATATCAATCCGGAGGACGCTGAAGCTCTGGGGGTGAGACGCGGCCAGAAGGTGGTGGTCGAGTCGAGGGAGCACCGCCTTGAGATCGAGATTGAAGTGACGGAGCAGGTTCCGAAGGGGACGATATTCATCCCCTTCCACTTCCAGGAGGCGCCGGCGAACTTGCTGACGGTCCACAACCTCGACCCCAAATCCAAGATCCCGGACTTCAAAAGGACCCACGTCAGGATCAGGAGGTCCGATTCATGACTACAACCTCTGCCCTCTTCCTCGACCACGAGAACCTGGTCCCCCTCCTCGAGGAACTCGCCAAGACCCTGGAGGTGGTGGCGCCCGTTTATGCTGAGGGAGAGCCGGTCTTCGCCACCTGGAAGGGAGAGGCTCTCGCCTTAGATGCCGATAACCCCCTCAACTCGCCAGTGGAGTTCTTCCTTCCCCAAAAAGAGGTCCTCTTCAAATACGTCCAGTACAGCGGCCGGTACACCTTCCAGGAGGAGCCGCCAAAGTCGAGGCTGATTTTGGGAATGAGGCCCTGCGACCTTCAGGCGATCAAGGTGCTGGACGAGATCTTCGGGACCGAGCTTCCCGACCATCCCTACGCCAGCAAGAGAATGTCGACGATCATAGTCGTCCTGAACTGCACATCCCCAGGAGAGGGCTGCTTCTGCGCCTCGATGGGGTCGGGTCCTGTTGTCGAGGAGGGGTTCGACCTCCTCCTGACGGACGTGGGACCAGGCTACCTGGTCGAGTCGGGATCTCCCGCGGGAATGTTCATCCTCCGGGCGCAATCACACCATTTCGAGGAGGCGCTGCCCGAACACCTCAAAGAGAAAGAGAGGCTTCTCGATCTGGCCGAGGAGGAGATCACCAAGCGAAGGCCGGCATTGACCCCCGAGCAGATAAGAGAAGCCATCGATGAGACTGATTGGGAGGAGGTGGAGAGAAGGTGTCTACGATGTGGCGGATGCTCCCTCATATGCCCCGTATGCCACTGTTTCAGCGTGATGGACCGGGGCGTCCCTGACGGCGAGCGGCTGAGGTGCAGGGACTCCTGCGTTCTTTCCGGCTTCTCCCGGATGACCAGCGGCGCAAACCCACGGGCAAGCCTCGGCGAGAGGCTTCGCCACTGGTACCTGGACAAGTTCGTCTACATACCCGAGAAGACCGGGATGCTCGGCTGCGTTGGGTGCGGCAGGTGCTCCAGAGTCTGCCTGAGCGAGATTGACCGGTGGTCCATATTGAGGGAGGCGATCGAATGATGCATAAAGACTTGAAAGCGGAAAAGAGTGAGCGAAGGCGTCTCCAAGCAAGCAGAAGCGCCAGCAATAGGCTTAGCCGCTACGTTCCCCTCCAGGCCGAGGTGATCGACATCGACGTCGAGTCCTCGAACACCTACCTGATATCCCTCCGGCCCCTGGACGAGGAGGACGAGACCGTCCGTCTCGAATACTGTCCAGGCCAGTTTTTGATGGTCTCCGTCTTCGGCCTGGGGGAGTGCCCCATATCCATCGCCTCCACTCCCACAAGAGATCCTCTTCAGATCTGCGTCCGGGAGGCGGGAAAGATCACCCAGGGGATCATGGCCTCGCGGGTCGGGGACGTCATGGGGATAAGGGGACCCTTCGGAAACGGATTTCCCGTCGAGAAGATGAAAGGAAGAAACGTCGTCATAACCGGTGGAGGCTCTGGCTTTGCTACCTTACGGTCCCTGATCAACTACATCGCCGACAACCGCGAAAAATTCCAAGACGTCACCGTCGCCTACGGGGCCAGAACGCCTCACGACCTCTACTTCACCAGCGAGTACGGGAGCTGGCAGGCGGCGGGGATCGAGGTCGGCATCACCGTGGACATGATGGACGCTAGCTGGAAGGGGAACGTGGGCCTTGTGACCTCCCTTCTCAAAGACATAAACCCCGCCCCCGGCACCGCCGCCCTCTGCGGTCCGCCGATGATGATCAACGCCGTCGCCAAAGATCTGGTTAACCGGGGATTTCTCGAGCCTGACATCTACATCTCTCTCGAGCGGCACATGAAGTGCGGGATCGGCAAGTGCGAGCACTGCACCATGGGGCCTTACCACGTCTGCACCGAGGGTCCGATCTTCTCCTACGACGTGGTGGGAGATCTGCTCTAATTCGCCTTTATTTTCCCCTCAAGCGCCGGTCGTCCCCCCGGGTCCAAAAGGTTGCGAGGATCGGGCCTGAGATGTTGTGCCAGACGCTGAATATGGCACCCGGTATCGCCGCCGCCGGGTTGAAGTGGGCCATGGCGAGGGCGACGGCGAGCCCCGAGTTTTGCATCCCCACCTCCACGGCGATGGCCCTCTTCTTTGGCACTGTCGCCCCCAGGGCGGACGCCGCGCCGTAGCCGATGAGGAGGCCCAGAAGGTTGTGGAGGATCACGACGGCGAAGATGGTGAGGGCCGCCGAGAGGATCTGGTCGGCGTTCGCCCCGATGATCGCCCCGACGACGGCCACGATCGTTGCGACGGAGACCAGGGGCAATACCTCGATCCATCGGTTCACAGCTTCCTCGAAACGGAGGTGGGCGGCCAGGCCCAGAAGAACGGGGATGAGGACGATCTTCACGGCGGATACGAAAAGGCCCCCTGCCGGGACCGGTGCCCAGGCTCCTGCGAGGAGGAGGGTGAGAAGGGGGGTCATTATCGGGGAGATGAGGGTCGAGGTGGTGGTCATGGCCACCGAGAGGGCGAGGTCGCCCCGGGCGAGGTAAGTGATGACGTTGGAGGCGGTGCCTCCGGGACACGCGCCCAGCAGGACGACGCCTACGGCCAGCTCCCCCGGAAGGCGGAAGGCTTCGGCAATCCCGTAGGCTAGAAGCGGCATGATGGTGTACTGGGCGACGACCCCGACGGCGACCTCCTTCGGCTGGACGAGAACCTCCTTGAAGTCCTCAACCCGGAGGGTCATCCCCATCCCGAACATGATGACGCCCAGGAGGAGAGGTATGTGGGGGAGGACTATTCGGAAGGTCGGAGGGCGCAAGAGGCCGATGGCGGCAGCAAGAAGCACCCAGAAAGCGAAATAGCGGCTGGCGATCAGGCTCAGGGCGTTCAAGGCACTTGGAACTTTCATGATCTTCTCCGGGTTTGGGCCTATTCGGGGCCGCGAAGGTCGACGGGGCGGAACTTGGGCCTATGGGCCTATTTTCGGATTCATTTCGGCCGCTATTTCTCCTTTCGGTTTCTGTAGATCTCCCTCAAAACCTCCTGGTGCATCGAGGCCACAGCGTCTCCGAGGATGCCCATGAAGAATAGCTGGAAGCCGACGATGATCAAAAGGGCCGTCAGGATCGTCAGGGGGACGTGCTCGGTCCGGGTGCTGAGCCATTCGCTTGCGACGTACAGGCCAAGAGCGAATCCGGCCGCGCCGAAGAACGAGCCCATCAGGCCGAAGTAAAACAGCGGGTTGTGGGTCTTGGCCATCCTGTAGATGGTGATGGTAATCCTCGCGCCGTCCATGAAGGGGTTGAGCTTGGTCTGGGTGCCCTTGGCCCTCGAACGGTAAGTTATGGGGACTTCGGCGATATTGAGCCCCTTTTTGACGCTGTCGACGGTCATCTCGGTCTCGATCTCAAAGCCGGTCATTGTGAGATCGAGCCGGCTGACGCCTTGGCGGGTGAAGGCCCGATATCCGGTCAGTATGTCGTTTAGAGGCACGCCGTAGATCAGCCTGAAGAAGAAGTTGATCAGCCGATTTCCCGCCGAATTCAGCCGTGTCAGGGCCCCTTTCTGGAGGTTTCCGAACCGATTTCCCATCACGTGGTCGGACCTTCCCGCCAGGACCGGGTCGAGGAGCAGGTGGACCTCGGAGGGAAGGTAGGTCCCGTCCCCGTCGATCATCACGATGTATTTCGATTCGATCAGGTCGAAGGCCTCTTTGAGGGCCTGGCCCTTGCCCTTGCCGCTCTGGATGACGACTCTGGCACCGGCCTCCTTTGCCCGCTCGGCTGTCCGATCGCTGCTGTGGCCGTCTATCACGAGGATGCTTTCAAAGCCCATCGCCCTGAACTCGTCGATAACCTCGGCGATGGCGTCCTCCTCGTTGAGGGTCGGTATCAGAACGCAGACGTCTTTAAGAGTCAATTTTGATCAGCTCGGTGTCGACATGGGGAAGGGTGGTCGGTGGTCGGTGGTCGGTCCCTTTTGCTGCTTTTGTCACTTCAGGGCCCCTTTTATGAACCCCTCGAACCTCTTAGCAAGCTCATCCTCGTCGCCTCCAGCGGTCTCGACGTAGAGCCTGATGAGGGGCTCGGTGTTGGAGGGCCTGATGAGGACGGTGTAGCTCTCGGTGCAGATCTTGAGTCCGTCGGTGGTGTCCGGCTCAAGAGGGGCGAGGTCGCCTTCGAGCCGTCTCATCACCTCGACCGGGGACCCCTCTATCCTGATGCTCTTCTGGATGTAAGGGTAGTCAGGGATGGCGTCCGCCAAATCCGAGAGCTTCTCGCCCCTGGAGATAACCTCGCCGAGGGCGAGGCTCATGGCGAAGGGGTCGTCGGAGTATTGGAACTCCGAGAGGAAGAAGTGGGCGCTCCGCTCGACGCCGAGGACTGCGCCCTCGTTTTTGACGCGGTTGGCGACGTAGACGTCTCCGACCCTCTCCCTGATAACCTCGATCCCCAGAGGTTCGAGCTCCCGCTCGACGATCATGGAGCAGTCGAAGCCCGCCACCACCTTGTCGCCGGGCCCGTACCTCTCCCTGGCCAGGATCACCGCCACCTTCTCGGGGGTGACGATCCGTCCCCGATCGTCGATGACCAGGCCCCGGTCGGCGTCGGGGTCGAAGCCGACTCCGTAATCGGCTCCGGTTTCGACAACCTTTTTCACCGCCTCTTTGAGGGACTCCTCGGTGGGGGCTGGGCCGCGGCCAGGGAAGAGGCCATCGGGCTCGCCGTTTATCACCCTTCCGTCGAAGTCGAGCATCTGGTAGAGCATGACGGCGCCGCAGGCAGCGCCGTTCCCCATGTCCAGGACGATTCTGAGAGGCCGCTCGAACTCCAGCTTTCCTTCGACGTAATCGGCGTACCTTTTGATAGCATCTTCAGGGGCGCGGTCGATCTTTCGGCCCTCGCCCTCTCTGAACGCGCCCTTCTCGTAGAGGTCCATCATCTCGGTCTGGTGGTAGAGCATACCGTAGCCCTCGGCCGTCCTGAACCTGATCCCGTTGTACTCGGACGGGTTGTGAGAGGCTGATATATAGGCTGCGGCGTCAAAGCCCCCTTTCCAGGTCTCAAAGCTGATCATCGATATCGGGATAACTCCGTAGCTCTCGACGTTGCAGCCGGTGGATAAGACCCCTTCTAGAAAGGCCTTCTCCACCGAGGGGCCGCTGATCCTTGTGTCTCTCCCGAGGGTGATCCTGCCGTCGGGAAGGTAGGATCCCAGGGCTTTTCCCACCCTCGTTGCGATATCCTCGGTAAGCTCTGTCCCGTAGACGCCTCGCACGTCATACGCTCTGAAGACTGTCACGCTTAAGGGGTCGTCAGTCGATCTAAAATAGTTTTCGAAAACGGCCTGACCTGCTCTTCAGTCCGCGGGCGTCCCGACAGCCCCGACTGCGTGGCCGGATCTTATCGATCTGATCCTCACCTGCACCCTATTGCCCGGAGCGGCTCCGGGAACGAAGACCTTGAACCCCTCGACGTCGGCGACCCCGTCTCCGGACTTGCCGATGCCGACGATCTCCAGGTCCAAGATGTCCCCCACCTTCACCGGCGGCAAAAAGAAGCCCTGACCCACGACGTACATCTCGGCGCTCTCCTTCCGGGAAGCGGCCGGCGAGTGGGACTTAGCCCTCCTGAAGTTCTCCCTCACCTCAGAGAGGTAGTCCAGAAAGGTGTCCCCCTGGAAGACCTTGACCAGAAAGTTTCCTTCGGACTTGAGAACCTCTTTTGCCACCCGGAGGGCCGACTGGGAGAGGTCGATGGACCTTGCGTGGTCGAGGGTCCAGTTCCCCGAGAGGTTCGGCGCGGCGTCGCAGATCACAACGTCCGCCTGGCCGCCGAGGGCGTCTCTGACGAGGTCCAGGGTCTCCGCGGCGGTGATGTCTGCCTTGATCGTCGTGACCCCCTCGATCGGCTCGATCGCCAAGAGGTCGACGCCGACGACGCAGCCGCCCGATATTTCCTTAGCCACCTGAAGCCACCCACCGGGAGCTGCCCCCAGGTCCAGGACGGAGTCTCCTCTCCTGATCAGCCGGAACCTCTTGTTCATCTGCTGGAGCTTGAAGGCTGACCGTGCTCTGTATCCCTCGGATTTGGCCTTTCTGTAGAAGTAGTCTTTTCTTTCCCTGGCCATCATGAGAGTTTCTCAGCCCAAGGTATGAAAGGGCTGCGGTTCGACTAATCGAGGACGAAGGAAAAAGTTTTAGAGGCTTTAGAACCTCAGATGCTAGCGTGCTCTCCGGATTCCCACGGACGATGTTGCGCATCATTGGCATCTCGATGTGCCTTGCCTCAATTATCTGGGGATACTACGAGCACCAAGCCGGAACTATGCTTTTTGGACCGTTGATAGGTTTTCTGACTGGAGCGTCCATCATCATCTCCACCTTTGACGCCACCGAGACCCTTCTTAGAAAACTGGTCTCTAAATCCACATCTGAAGAAGAACGGTCTGCCAGCGACAAGCACAACCGACAGGCGATGCTCAATCGTGTGCGGGACTTCTGGGTGAAGGGTGTGCTGGAACGCTCCCTCCACGAGGAGGCGCGGATCGAGCTGGGCCTGGAGGAGCGAAGAGACGCCGTCGCCGAGCGCCCCTGGGACGTGATCCTGCGGACTCCGGACCGACCGGACTGCACGCTCCCGTCGGGAACTAAGATATCAGACGTCTTCGAGAGGGTCGGCCGGTCCCTCCTCATCCTTGGAGAACCGGGGGCAGGGAAGACCACCACTCTGCTTGAGCTCGCAAAGGAGATGATCAACCGAGCCGAGAAGGATTTCACTGAAAAGGAACCGGTGGTCTTCAACCTCTCATCCTGGACCGATCCAAAGCAACCCATTGCCGACTGGTTGGCAGAGGAGCTGAGAGCAAAGTACAACTTCCCGAAGAAGATCGCCGCTCTCTCGGTCGAGAAAGATTCTCTACTCTTTCTCCTGGACGGCCTGGACGAGGTCGCCGATGATCGGAAGGAGGCCTGCGTCGATGCGATCAACAGCTATCTTGATGAGCACTCAGCCATGGCGGCGGTCTGCTGCCGCAAGGAGGTGTACGAGGCTCACGATGTCAAGCTGAAACTCCAGAGCGCGGTCCTTTTGCAGCCCCTGACGCCCCAGCAGATCGACGGCTATCTCCAAAGATTGAGTCCGGATCTGGATTCTCTGCGAGAGGCGCTGCGCAGCGATCGAGGACTTCAGGAGTTCGCCAAAACGCCCCTGATACTGAGCATAATGACCCTCGCCTACCGGGGGATCTCGGTTGAAAGCCTCCCATCTCTCGGCTCGACAGAAGAGCGCCGAGGGCATCTCTTCGAGACCTACGTTGACCGGATGTTCGAGCGCACCACCAGGATTGACCCGAAGCTGTTTCCAAAAGAAAAGACCATTCACTGGCTCTCCTGGCTGGCCCGGAAGATGTCGGAAAGCAACCAGACCATATTCCTGATCGAGCGAATGCAGCCCAGCTGGTTGGAGACGAAAGCTCAACGGCGGTTGTATTTCATCTTAGTTGGGCTGATTTATGGGCTGAGTATTGGGTTGATTGGTGGGCTGATTTTTGGTCTTAAAAAGAGTGTTGAGCTGCTTGTTGGTAGTATGTTTGATGAGCCGATTGGTGGGCCGATTGGGCTGAGTGAATGGCTGACTAATGGTCTGGATATTTGTCTAATTTTTTGGCTGATTTTTTGGCTGATTTTTTGGCTGATT
>CAZNGI010000007.1:16902-29933 GCA_964572505.1 uncultured Methanotrichaceae archaeon
ATTTTTTGGCTGATTTTTTGGCTGATTTTTTGGCTGATTCTAAATGTGGTGGGGGAAATTGATATAAATCCTACTGAGGTCTTAAACTTTTCATCATGGAAAGTAAGGATTTTTGAGCCGATCGCTGCGCTGCGTGAATGCCTGATTTCTGGGCTGATTAGTGGGCTGAGTGTTGGGCTGATTGGTGGGCTGATTTTTGAGCTGATTGGTGAGCGGCTGAGGGTTGGGCTGATTGATGGGCTGATAATAGGGCTGATTGGTGGGCTGTTTTTTGGGCTGTTTTTTGGTCTTAAAATGGGTATTGGGCTGATTTTTTGGCTGATTTTTGGCGGCTTGGTCGTCATCCAACATTTCGCCCTCAGGTTCGTCCTCCACCGCAAAGGCCTCCTCCCATGGAAGCTGGTTCCCTTCCTCGACTACTCCTCCGAGCGCATATTCCTGCGCAAAGTCGGCGGAGGCTACGTCTTCGTCCACAGGATGCTAATGGACTACTTCGCCTCTCTGGAGCCGGGACCCAGCGGCAGGTGACAATTTTTCTTCGGCCGGAAACGGAAACCTTCATCACCCCCTTTACCCCACCTGAAAAGCGTGAACTGCGACGTTTTGGTGGTGGGAGCATCTCCCTCGGGGATTGCGGCTGCAACCTCCGCCGCAAAAGGCGGGGCCAATGTGATCCTGCTGGACAAAAATATGGGCGGCGAGTTCGACCACCCGGCCAACACCTTCTTCGACGGGATGTTTCACCGGGCGGGCCTTGCGATCGATCGGGAGTACGTCCTCCACGACCTCGACGGGATGCACATAATCTCGCCCGGAGGATGCGTCCTCGAGATCCCGGCACCGGGCAGGTTCATCGACCGGGCCAGGTTCGATTCGATTTATCTCGAAAGGGCCGAGAGGGCCGGGGTCGAGCTTCTGCGAGGCGAGGCGAAGAGCGCTCCCCTCGCCGGCGCTGGGCGGCGAGTCGAGACCGACGCCGGCGAGATCGATGCGAAGGTCGTGATCGACGCCTCTGGGGTCGATGGGCTGATCGCAAGGCGAGAGGGCCTCTCGCCCCTGCGCCACCCCGAGGGCGTCGCCTGGGCCGCCGAGGCGGTCGTCGAGCTCTCGGGCCTCGGAGAGGAGAGATTCTTTGAGTACTGGGTCGGGTCGATGGCCCCCGGCTGGAAGGCGACCTTCTCTCCGGGCGGCGAGGATCGTGCCACATTGGGCGTCTTCGTCCGGGGGCACGGGCGGGACGTCCGAGCCTACCTGGACCGGTTCGTCGAGCTGTTCAAGCAGTACAAGTCTCCCGACTACGACGTCCGGGAGATGAAGATCGTCTCCATGAACAGGGGCGGGGACGCCATCGCGGCCCTGCCGGGCGAGATCGTCTCAGATTCCCTGATGGTTGTGGGAGCGGCCGCAGGCATGAGCGGCATGGCCTACGCCATGCGGGCGGGCTCAATCGCGGGAGAGGTCGCCGCCAGGGCCGCGGGGTCTGGGGCCGTCTCGAAGAAGGATCTGTCGCCCTACGTCCGGCGATGGAACCGGGAGTTTTATTGGGAATATCGGATGGGCCGCGCGTCTCTTGAGACCCTACGCAAAATGAGCGACGAGGAGATCGACGGGCTTGCGAAGGGCCTTGCGAAAAGAGACCTCAACTTTGCGGGCTCCTTCGCCAGGAAAGGGTTTTCAGCAGGCCTCGCCCTGACCAGGGCCCGGCCCCGGACGATCCCCACCCTGATCCGGAGCTTCGCTGAGGGCTGAAATTCTGAGGAGATGCGAGGCAAAGATGGGATTGAGGCCGCGAAGAAATGAGAGACTGGCCGGGCCGAGCGGACCTGACCTTCAGGCCACCTCGACGTTGCTATCCTCCCTAACCCCCCCATCCTCCGGGAGCTTGATCTCGCCGTAGGTCGCCTCGTACCTCTTTATGTTGGCGCCCAGGGCCCGGAGGAGCCTCTTTGCGTGCTGGGGCGTTATCGTCACTATCGCCCGCCCCTGGGCGAGGCTCGTCTCGGGGATCTTGTGCAGAAAGGTCAAGGTGACCTCGTCGTCCGCGTGGCTGATCTTGATCAGGTTCGAGTAGACCGGCTCCAAGCTATCGGGTATCCTGACGCCCAGCTGCTGCGTCCTCTTCTTATCCGTCAAATCATTTTCACCGGGAGTCCGTTGGAAGGAGGTCCGTCTTATCCTTTGCCCCGCGGGAAAGGAAAATCCTTTAACCGCTGAGGCGACTCTCACCACCATGATAGAGCTGAGGAGTGACCCTTACGTCTTGAAGTCCAGGACCGTCCAGGACACAGAGCTGGACTTCAGGCTCAACCTGAACCTCTCCTGGTGCCGCGGCGTCCTCTTCAACGTGGTGGCGCTGAAAAACTCCGTCGCCATCGTCGAGTACGACGCCATCCTCTGGACCGATGAAGCTCTCATGTTCGTAGAGTACAAGGACTCGGTCGCAGCTTACAAGAGCCTCTCCACCCGAAGGATCCAGCAGATCGGAAGCTTCGCCAAGAACATCGCGGCAGGCCTCGGCTACAAGACCTACACCTTTGTGGTGGTGGTAAACGAGCTGACGGTCCCGACGACCAGGGGCGGAGCCGTCGTCATACCCCTCTATTTGCTCGGAAGCTACGAGCCCGCCTTCAGCTCTGCGATATCGGAGCTGGAGCTCATCAACAAGCTCGTCGACAAGTACACCAAAAGCGGAAACATTGAGGTCGCCGGAGACCTGGAGAAGCTGAAGACGATCATCGAGACGGGGTTATCTTGAGGATAAGGGGAACTGCGACGGCTCTTGGCGCGGCCACGGTGCTGAACGCCGTCGCCAACTGGAAGGGCTCGGCCTTCGGGGTGGATTTGAAGACCTCTGCCGAGGTGGTGCTGGACGGCTCATCAGTGGTGAGGGGAGACGTTCCCGGCATAGACGATCATCTGATCGTCAGATCCGTGGAGCTGGTCCTCCAACGGTTCGGTGTGGTGGCCGGGGGCGTCGTCCGAACCGAGAGCGATATCCCCCTCGCCCGGGGCCTCAAGAGCAGCAGCGCCGCCGCCAACGCCGCGGTTCTCGCGACCCTCGACGCCCTGGGCGAAGAGCTCGACCCCCTGGAGGCGACGAGGATCGGGGTCACTGCTGCCAGGGACGCCAGCGTCACGATAACCGGGGCCTTCGACGACGCCGCCGCATCGATGCTGGGTGGCGTCGTGGTCACCGACAACAAAGAGATGGAGCTTCTCAAAAGAGAGGAGCTGGAATCAAATGTCCTCCTCCTGGTCCCGGAGGAGAAGATATTTTCGAAGGACACCGACGTTCATAGGTCGAGGCTCGTTGCATCCATCGCGGACCTGATCTTCGACCTCGCCCTCGAAGGCGACTATCCGAGGGCCATGACCTTGAACGGCATTGTCTACTGCAGCGCTCTGCGTCTCTCCTCAGACCCGATCTTTGCGGCCCTCGATTTTGGCGCCAGGGGTGCGAGCCTCTCGGGGACGGGCCCTGCCTACGCCGCTCTCGTGGACGACGAAAATATCGACGAGGTCGAATCGGCGTGGCTCGATCTCGGCGGAAGGGTGATAAGGACGAAGGTTAACAACAAGGGCTCATCCAAAGCATCGAGGTTGCGATCATGAGCCTGGAAGATCTTCGCGCAGATGTTCAGAAAGTGGACCAAGAGATAATAAGGCTGATAGACGAACGAGTAAGGCTTGCGGAAGATATCTTCGAGGCCAAGAAGGCCCTGGAGGTCAAGATCGAGGACCCGAATCAGGAGAAGCTGGTGATGAAGAGGGCCCTCGACAATGCCACGGAGCTCGGCCTTGACGCCAGCGCGATAAAGGAGATATTCGCGACCCTGATCAGGATGTGCCTTGAAAAACAGCACGAGCTTCTGGGAGAGGACAACCTGCCCTAGCTCGTGACGTGAAATTGCCTTTTGAGAGTTTGGGAGCTATGACCGAAATTGCCGTAATATCGGGATCCAAATCGGACAAGCCCGTGGTGGACAAGGTTCTCCGGGTTCTCGAGGAGAAGGGGGTCGACCACGAGGAAAGGGTTCTTTCAGCCCACAGAAACCCCGAGGATCTGGAGCGGTACATAAAGGAGACCGACGCGAAGATCTTCATAGCCGTGGCGGGCCTCTCTGCCGCCCTTCCCGGCTTCATCGCCTCCAGGACGGACAGGCCGGTGATAGGGGTCCCGGTGAGTGCAAAGCTGGGGGGCCTTGACGCGCTCCTGGCCATCTCCCAGATGCCGCCGGGGGTTCCCGTCGCCTGTGTGGGGATCGACTCCGGCGAGAACGCCGCCCTGCTGGCTTTGAGGATACTGCTAGCGAAAAGATAGTTTTTTATACGGAAGAGGAAAAGCTCCAGGAGGCGGGATTGGATGTACAGGAAGATTCTGATCGCCACGGACGGCTCCGACAGCTCGATAAAGTCCAGCAGGCGCGGCGTAAAGCTCGCGAAGTCCCTCGGGTCTGACGTTCTGGTGCTCTACGTCATAAACGACATGGCGATCTCGAGAGTTATCGCCGCCCTGATTCGCAAGGGCTCCTCAGAAGAGGATCTGAGAAAGACCCTCAAGGCCTCCGCAGAAAAGATCGTGAGGGAGGTTGAGAAGATGGGAGTGGCCTCTGGGGTCCAGGTGGAGCCATTGATCAAAGAGGGCGACCCCGCATCCAGGATCCTCGATACGGCGAGGATCGAGGGCGTCGACCTGATCCTGATGGGAAGCCACGGCGAAAGCGGGATCTCTTCGAAGCTGATCGGCAGCGTAGCGCAGAAGGTCCTGAACTGGTCTGATACGCCGGTGATGATAGTGAGATGATGAGGTGGTCCCAGCGCTCGATATATGCCCTTTATAAGGCTTCTAGATGCCGGTATCGGAAAGATACCTATTTATATCAAAGGCGTAGTGAATAAACTCAAAAGGCGCAGAAGGTTGTAGGGAGATTTGAGAGGTGTGATAAAATGTACGATCGGATTTTAGTTGCTACAGACGGCTCCGCAAAGTCTCGGGTCGCAGTACAGCACGGCGTAGACCTGGCGAAGGCGGTCGGCGCGAAGGTGCTCGGAGTTTACGTTGTGAACGAGGTAGTCGTGGCCAGCGCCGTTAGGCAGCTGGGCGCCGACAAGAAGGACATCGAAGCCAAGCTCCAGGCCAGCGGAGAGAAAGCCGTGAACGAGATCAAGAAGATGGCTGATGAAGCTGGCGTGGCCGTTGAGACGATGGTAAAGTCCGGTGCGCCCGCCAACATGATCGTCGACCTCGCCAGAACCGAAGGAGTCGATCTGATCGTCATGGGCAGCCACGGTGAGAGCGGCGTCACAAAGCTCCTCATCGGAAGCGTCGTCCAGAAGGTCCTTTACTGGGCAACCTGCCCCGTCCTCGTAGTGAGATGATTGAAGATGGCAGTAGAGATGATTTCCTCAGGGATAGCATATCCCGCCTTTGCGGTGACTTTTATCGTCGGCACGCTCCTCGCCTACGCGGTCATCAGCCTGATAGGCGGCAGCTAGATCGGCAAATTGGCGTCCTCCCGAAGAGGAGGACGTTCCCGTCTCTCTTTTTGATATCATTTTCACAAAAGGCCATCCTGTCGGGCAGGTAGGCTCCTCGCCTCTCTTGATATTCGATGCGAAATTTCTGGGAAAAAAAGAGTTTGCAAACCCCGTGTTAAAAAAAAGGTTCGGCCGACTTCCTCAAGGGAAAATAGCCAGTATCACTCTTTCTTGAAGAATCTCGGTGCGGTCTCCAGGGCTCGAGCGATCAGCTCGGCGCAGGCTTCGACGTCTTTGAGACTCAGAACCTCAACAGGAGAGTGGATGTACCTGGTGGCGATGCTGATCACCCCTGTGTGAATCCCCTCCCTCGTCAGCTGGATGGCGGTGGCGTCGGTGGTCCCGCCTCCGGAGACGTCCATCTGGACCTCGATCTCGAACTCTTGGGCGGTCTCTGCCAACCAGTCCACCACCTTTTCCGTTGCGATGATCCCCCGGCCCGAGGCGTCGGCGATGGTGATCACGGGCCCTTTTCCGATCTCCAAGGCCGAATCCTTCTTCTCGATCCCGGGATGGTCTCCGGGGATCGTGACGTCTGTTGCCAGGGCGACGTCGGGACGAAGATCAAAGGCGCTCGTCTTGGCCCCCTTGAGGCCCACCTCCTCCTGGACCGTCCCTACGGCGTAGATCTGAGACTTGGTCTTCGTCCGCTTCAATGCCTCGATCATAATGACGACTCCGGCACGGTTGTCGAAGGCCTTTCCCGTCGCCCTGTCGCCCGCAAGCTTTGCGAAGGTCCGATCGATGCTCATAGGCGTGCCCGGCTTGATACCGAGGGCCTTTGCCTCCTCCTGGTCCTTGCAGCCGGCGTCCACGAACATGTCCTTGATCTCGACCGGCTTCTTCCGGTCGTCGGGCTTCATCACGTGAGGCGGCTTTGACCCGATCACGCCATAGATCGGCCCCGACTCGGCGTGGATGATCACCCTCTGGTTTAAGAGGGTCTGGTCGAACCAGCCTCCGATGGTGACGAACCTCATGAAACCCTTCTCGTCGACGTACTTGGTCATGAGGCCGATCTCGTCCATGTGGGCTGCGATCATCACCGAGGGCCGCTCGCCGTTCTTGGTGGCGACGAGGTTTCCGAGGTTATCAACCCTGATCTCGTCGACGTAAGGGCCGATCTCCTCGCGCACTATCTCTTGGATGGACCCTTCTCGCCCCGATATTCCGTGGGCGTTGCTCAGCCGTTCAAGAAGCCTTTGAATCTCGCTCATCTATGATCATCCCGTCTATAAACATCGATTTAATTTAACGCAAAGTTCAGGCAGATCTCAACCTCGCTCCCGAGTTTCGGGACCTGGTGACGATGACCTCGCCCCCCACATCCCTCATGACCTCCCTCGCCGCAGACTCGATATCTCCCGCCCCGGAGTCGGTGACGGCGTAGACTGTGGGGCCGAAGGAGCTGAGGCCCGCGCCGGCAGCGCCCGCAGACCTCATCTCCTCCATCAGGCTTTGTATGAGAGGATGCTGGAGCCCGACCTCCACCTTCTTGAACCCCAGCTCCTGGATCCTGTTCACAGCATTGCCGAAGTTGTCCAGGTCCCCCTCCACAACGGAGGGCATCATCCTGACCAAAATCTCGCGACATAGCTCCTGGACCTCGTCCTTCGGCACGGGACAGAAGGTCCCAAAGACGTCCAGCTCCTTTCGGCCGTGGGCCCCCTTGGGTATATTCGGCATCGCCAGCAGAAACTTCCATGAGCTCGGAAGGTCCGACTGCATTATCACCGGCGGGGGAGCGACCCCCGCCGAGGCGGAGGAGGGCCGAAAGTCCGCCTTCTCCTTTCCCGGTCCGAAGGTGTGGCCGCCGTCCACGATGAACCCTCCCCTCTCGAAGGCGGCGACCCCTATGCCGCTGGTCCCGCCCCTGCCCACGGCGGCGGCGATGTCGCGAGTTGTGGCGGGCCGACCGTAAAGGTCGCATAGGGCCTTTCCCACGGCCATCGCGAGCTGCGTTCCCCCGCCAAGGCCCACGTGAAGCTTGTAGCAGGACCTCACCTTGATCTCTGCGCCGCCGAGATCGAACCTGTCCATCACCGCCTTCGCCGCGACCCTCGCCCGGTCGGCGTTATCGCCCCTAACCAGAAGGCCCTCGCCCCTCTCGGCCTCCACCACGATGCCGGGATCATCCAGGGTCACCCCCACGCCGCCGTCCACCCGGCTGCAATCTCCGGCGAGGTCGGTGAGTGTCATGTGTATCCTGGAGGGCGTCTGTACGATCACCCTCTTTCTGTCCTGAAAGTTGTTGTAGGGGAAGGTCTCGGTGATGGTCATCAAAGGCTGGCCATGCCTGATGATCTTGTAGTCTCTCGATAGCATCGGCTCTTTGGAAAAGACGTTGAAGATACTGCTCATCTCGCCTGAGTCTCTCAAGACGCGGGCCCCCAGGACGTCACGCCTCGACTCGATCCGGTGCTTTTTCAGGATCGTTCCGATGGGAACGTCCGCCCGCATCAGGTCGTTTCGAAAACGGTCCTCGAGCCGCTTCAGCGGGGTTAAGGAGGTGGCGTGAATCAGGGTTTCTCCGGTGGCGGAGTTTTTGAGCTTGACCACCCTGTAGTTCACCTCGTCCCCAGGGTTGATCTCAAGCTCGCGAGAGACGATTTCGTCTGCCGGCACCACCTTCTGGACCAGGGTCTCGATCTCGACGGGGCTGCCGGTGACGACCTCCAATAGGCACGTCACGGAGCCGTCGGTCCCCAGTAGCATCTTCTGGACGGGGCTGAGCCTGCCAACAGCCTCTTCCAGCTTGCGGATCTCTTCGTTGATCTTCGGAGGCGATGATCTTGGCACATAAAAAAGAAGGCCGGTTGGCATAAAGTTTTTCCCCTCTGATGACGAGCTTTTTCCTCTCTCTGGGCATTTTGGAGGTTGTTTGATTGAAGACGTCGAGAATTTCGGGGTTGTACAAGGTTCTCGCTTCGGATCGGCTCAAGATCGTGGCGGAGAATGCGGGCTTGAGCGAGGAGGATATCGAGGCGATCGGCAAGTCGGGTCTCTCCCTCGACCAGGCCGACAAGATGGTCGAGAACGTCGTGGGCCTCTTCGCGATCCCCCTGGGGATCGCGACCAACTTTCTGATCGACGGGCGGGAGGTTCTGATCCCCATGGCGACGGAGGAGCCCTCGGTGATCGCCGCCGCCAGCAACGGGGCGAGGATGGCCCTGGCGGGCGGCGGCTTTGTGACCAGCAGCACTAGGCCCGTGATGAGGGCCCTGATCCAGGTGACGGGAGTCGACGACCCCCACGGTGCCAGGCTTTCCGTCCTGGCCCGAGCTGAGGAGATTGCAGCCAGGGCGAACGAGAAGGACCCGATGCTGGTCAGCTACGGGGGAGGCGTCGTCGGCCTCGAGGCGAATGTCGTATCCACCAGGAAAGGTCCGATGGTGGTCGTCCACCTCCTCGTCGACTGCAGGGACGCCATGGGCGCGAACGCCGTCAACACCATGGCCGAGGCCCTCGCCCCCTTCATCGAGGAGATCACCGGCGGCAAGGTCTACCTCAGGATCATATCGAACCTCGCCGACCTGAGGGTGGCTAGGGCCCGGGCCGTCTTCAAGGCCGAGGAGATAGGTGGGCCCGAGGTCGTCGATGCCATCGTCCTCACGAGCGCTCTTGCCGAAAGCGACCCCTACAGGGCCGCCACCCACAACAAGGGGATCATGAACGGCGTCACGGCTGTGACGATGGCCAGTGGAAACGACACGAGAGCCATCGAGGCCGGAGCCCACTCTTACGCCGCCAGAGGTGGAGGATACAGGTCTCTATCCGTATACGAGAAGAACAAGGACGGTGACCTCGTCGGCACCATCGAGCTTCCTGTGGCCGTTGGGACCGTCGGCGGCGCAACTAGGGTCCATCCCGTTGCCAGGGCCAACATGAAGATTCTGGGGCTGAAGTCGGCCGACGACCTCGGAAGAATCCTCGCCTCGGTGGGCCTCGCCCAGAACTTCGCCGCCCTGAGGGCCCTTGCCACCGAGGGGATCCAGAGGGGCCACATGTCCCTCCACGCCAAGAACGTCGCCGTCCAGGCGGGAGCTGTTGGCGACCAGATCGAGGCCGTGGCCGCTAAAATGGCTGCAGAGAAGAAGATCAACGTCGACAGGGCAAAAGAGCTGCTAAGAGAGATGAAATGAGCTCATTGATCGGGGTTTTGGGACCGGAAGGAACCTTCTCTGAGAAGGCCGCAAGAAAATATAGTCCTGGTGGCAGCCTTCGCTACTTCCGGGACTTCGAGGAGGTCATAGCCTCCGTCGAGATGAGTGAAGTGGAGATCGGGATTGTTCCCCTGGAAAACAGCCTCGAGGGGTCGGTAGGCCAGACCCTCGACGCCCTCCTCAGACGCGACGTCAAGATCGTAGGCGAGATCAACCTCCATGTGAGACACTGCCTCCTGGGCATCGGGAGGCCCGAAGAGGTGAAGGTGATCCTCTCTCACCCCCAGGCCCTGGCCCAGTGCAGGGGCTACCTCAAACGCCAGTTCCCCGAAGCCGAACTGAGGACGACCGGGTCCACCAGCCACGCCGCCAGGCTTGCCCAGGAGTTTTCTGAGATGGCGGCCATCGCCGACTCTGAGGCTGCAGAACGCTACAGCCTGGGGGTGATCGACCGGAACGTCCAAGACTCGGACCAGAACGTGACCAGGTTTGCAGTGGTCGGTCGGGAGATGCCGGAGCCGACGGGCTGGGACAAGACGTCTCTTGCCATATACCTGGAGCGGGCCGAGCCCGGCGCCCTCTGGGAGGTTCTGGGAGAGTTTGCGGTCAGAAAGATCAACCTCACCAAGATCGAGTCGCGGCCCAGCAGGCTGGGCCTGGGCGACTACTACTTCTTCATCGATCTTGAGGGGCACGTCTCCGACCCCACCGTCGAGGAGGCCCTGACCAGGATAAAAAAGATGGCCGCCATGACCAAAGTTCTGGGGTCCTACCCCAGGGCAGGTCCTGAGGAGTGATGGGAGATCGCCTCTCCGGCTTGCAGACCTTATAGATCCGGGAAGGGTATGATCCGGAAAAGGTACTGTCGTCTCCCTCTTTTTCCGGCTGAAATTTGCCGTATCAAGGAGGACAAAAATTAACTTCGGACGACCGCTCGAAGGTCAAATTATGCCGTCGGGATGGCCTATAGATTTATCTAATAGAAATGTAGCATACTCGATAGCGCGTCAAGTTTTACTACTTCAGGTGAATTTGGGAGGCGATGTGGTTGAAAAAAATAAAATTAGCAATTGCCGGTCTCGGCAACTGCGCCAGCTCTCTCATCCAAGGGATTGAATATTATAAAAATTCTGATGATGAAAACTGTATAGGCCTTATGCATCGGAGCGTCGGCGGCTACAGGCCGGGCGACATAGAGGTGGTGGCAGCTTTCGACATAGACGGAAGAAAGGTGGGAAAGGACGTGAGCGATGCCATCTTCGCCCCACCAAACTGCACCAAGGTATTCTATTCTGACGTTCCCTACATGGGCGTTGAGGTGAAGAAGGGACCTGTCCTGGACGGTGTGGCCCCTCACATGTCCTCTTACGACGACAACAAGACCTTCGTCGTCTCGGACCTGGAGCCCTGCGACGTCGTGAAGGAACTGGAAGAGTGCGGCGCTGAGGTTTTGATCAACTACATGCCCGTCGGCTCGGAGGAGGCCAGCCGTTTCTACGCCCAGGCCGCCCTGGACGCAGGGGCAGGCTACGTAAACTGCATGCCTGTCTTCATCGCCTCCGATCCCGCGTGGGCAAAGAAGTTCAAGGACGCGGGAATCCCGATAGTGGGTGACGACGTAAAGAGTCAGATAGGCGCGACCATCGTCCACAGGACCCTTGCCAAGCTCTTCAACGACCGGGGATGCAAGCTCGATCGGACCTACCAGCTCAACACCGGCGGAAACACCGACTTTTTGAACATGCTCAATCAGGAACGTCTCAAGTCCAAGAAGATCTCCAAGACCGAGGCGGTCCAGTCGGTCCTCGACGCCCCCCTCATGGCCGACGACATCCACATCGGACCCTCAGACTATGTCCCCTGGCAGAAGGACAACAAGATCTGTTTCCTGAGGATGGAGGGGAGGATCTTCGGCGACGTCCCCATCGATCTTGAACTGAGGCTCTCGGTCGAGGACTCCCCCAACAGCGGCGGATCCACCATAGACGCCATAAGGATCTGTAAATTGGCCATCGACAGGAAGATCGGAGGACCCCTGATCGAGATATCGGCCTACACCATGAAACATCCACCGATACAGTACCCGGATTACGTGGCAAGAGAGCTGGTGGAGAAGTTCATAAAAGGAGAGGTCTACGACGTCGCCCCCGACGCCCACCTGAGGCCCGAGATCGCCACCGCGATCCAGGACAAGGGCGAGTGAGCCTGAAAGACCAAAGTCGAGTCGTGCGCCGGTCCGCACCACTCGTCTTCTGAAAAAGCGGGCTGTCTATTGCGATCCAAAACCCGCCAACCACGCCAAAATATGGGGGCTCGAAGGTCGCCCCTGCAAAAGGAACCGGGCCAAGGGTTTGCTTCCCTTCCCCTAAAGGGGATATCCCGAATGGCTCGGGAAGGACGAAGCCTGTGCCCGATATCCGAGCCTCAGTGGTTTGTATCCCAGCATATACTAATTTTAAAAAGAAATTTTATCAATTACGAACTTAAGTGGGGAAAACGACAAGTATATACAAAAGCGAATCGGAAATCCTAATAAGCTATTTCATTGGTCATCGGTTAAGGATTTAAAGCTACATAATCTATCAAGTTTTAACACCATTTATTTTAAATTGAATACCCCGCAGCTTGCTGCGGTTGGGATGGTCAAATAATGATGCTATTTGCGGTCTATCGGCTTAACAGGGCGGCGGCGCGAATCATGCCCCGCTGCTTGCAGCGGGGTGCGCCGCCGCAATTTGACTACCAGTAAAAATGCGACAAGGTCCCTCGATTAGGTCATCCAAGTCATCCGAATTTTTAATTGTACCAACGAACCTAAGGCCCTCCGCTCGTCTGCCGAGGACCCGAGACGTGTAGCCGTCGCGAAGAACCGGAAGATCCTGGACCCTTCGCCAAGTCCTTCAAGGGCACGGCCCCATCCACCCAATTTTAGTTATGGTACTCTTACGCCTTAATCGATATTAGAGTCGTATAACAGAATAGAAAAGCTAGCACTTCTTCCTCAGGGTCTTCACCTGGCCAACATATCACATACCGAAGATCAGAGTACACCAGCCGCTTCAGCTTCTGTATGTTTTTCCCATGACTTCAGCATGTTCTCTCAGCTCTTTGTCTTCGAGGCGCTTTATGATATTGTCGATGGGCGTTCACAGAGTATAAATCACTGAAGGCCGCCCCATGCGAGACGATCTTCAGCACCATCGTCGCCACTACCGTCGTCTTCGAGCTTGCAGGCCCCATCGCCACCAGGACTGCTCTCAACCTCGCTCGAGAGATTCCGGAGGGGGGAACGGCGGATGAAATCAGAAGATCTGTGGATCAAAACTAAAC
>CAZNGI010000008.1:0-26374 GCA_964572505.1 uncultured Methanotrichaceae archaeon
CCGACTCGGATATCCACTTCAGGTAGCCCTCGTCCCCACCGACTATCGGCAGGACAATGATCTCGGGAAGCTCGTAAGGGTGGACCTCCCGGATCCTGGCGGCGAGTTTCTCCACCTTCAGCTTTTCCGTCTTTATGATGAGGAGATCCTCGGCCTCCTCGTTGACCTTTCCCTCCCAGAGAAAGGTGGACCGAACCTGCGATATGTTCACGCAGGCTGCCAGCCTCTCCTCAACGATGAGCCTTGCTAGCCTTCCCGGGCTGTCCGGGGGCGCTGTGCAGAATACGACCACAAAATCAGAACTCAGTAATAGCACACCCCTTCAGCCTCGTAGAGGACCTTCACCTTCTCGCCCACGTCTTCTGAGACCCTCTCTTTCAGCAGTCTGACCAGAATCTCGGCGTGCTCAGGCTGGATGCAACCGAGGCTCTCGGAGCCGTCGAGGATGACTTCCGAGAGGTACCCAAGCTCGAAGATGTCGAGCCTTTTCAGCCTCTCCTCGAAGTCGTCATCGTCGAGAGCGTAGTGGTTTGAGACGGGCGGTAGAATCGACTGGAAATCAAACCCGGAGCCTACACAGGTTATGTCCGCGCACTCCGGGGCGAGCTTCTTCAGTATTTCAACGTCCTTTTCAGAAAGCGTCCGAGCCATAATTCATCAAACTCCTGGAGGATCGAGACGAGATCGCATCTGAAGATTGTGTCTTAAGATTACATCTGGATACGACATAATATAAAAGATCGCATTTATTCCGGTGCCGCCTCCTGAACGAGGATGAGACCGTCCTCGGTGACGGCGACTTCGAGGTTCCGATGGATCACCCTCTTCTTCAAGGCCTCTGGAGCTTTGTTCTTGATCTGGACCACGATGTCCACAGAGCTGATGTCGAGCTTGATCTCGGCCTTGTCGGCCTCCAAAAAGACCAGGGCGGGAACCTCGAAGACGTCGGTTCCGGCAGGAACCGTCAGAGATACCGGGGCCTGGATCATGGTCCACTCTTTTAATGTGGCCCTCGCCCTTGAAACGTTCTGAAGAGCCCTCTTCTCGAGGATGCTGACGTTGGACCTGGTAGTCCCCAAAAGCTCTGCCACCTCCTGCTGGGACATGCCCTTTCGCCTCAGCCTCAGGACCACCACCTGTCTATCGGTGAGGTGGCTCGGCGATGCATCTGATCCTTCGTCCATTTCAGCGCCCTCTTCAGCTCTCTTTGTCATCTCGTCCGTCACCGTCTTGAAATATTACATGGGGCGCGGAGGCCTTAAAGGTGGCGAAACCCAGTTTCGAAAATTCAGAGCCAGCCCCTCGTCAGCCAGGATACGAAACTTCTGGCCTTTCGGCCGAGACGGCGAAGGCCGTCGATGGAGAGGACGGAGCTGGTCTTCGAGGGCTTAGGCCCCTTGGATGTGGTCACGACCTCTCCCGCCTCTTCTTCCATGATGTGGAGGCGAGTCCTGTAGGCTGCGAGGACGAAGCCGTAGAGGGCGGGTCCCACGATCACGCCCATGACCCCGATGACGAAGAGGGGCGCTGCGAAGGCGAGAAGAGTTACGGCTGGATGGATCGCGGCCCCGGCCTTGGCGAGAGTTGGGCGCATGATGTTCTCTGGGAAGACGTTGAGAAAGAGAGTCCCAAAGAGAAGCACGGCCACCACTCTGGTATAGTCCTGGACAACCAGGTAATAGAGGGCCACGGGAAAGTAAACGGCTCCGGCTCCAATCATCGGTATCAGGGCGAAGACCGCCGTTACCATCCCCCAGAGGAAGGGGTAGGGCACCCCCAGCAACAGGAACCCGACCGCGGCGATGAGGCCCGTCAAAAGGCTGTTTATCAGGTAGACGTTGAAGAGGCTGTTGTAGATGGAGTTCAGCTCGACAAGGAAACGGCGGATCAACGCCTTCTCGGGCATAAGCCGGAGAAACTCCTCCACGGACTGGGCCCCGTCGACGAGAAGATAGTAGGTGAGGAGTATGGCAACGCCGAACTGGGCCATCAGTATTGGCAGGTGTTTGGCAACCCAGTCGGCAAGCTCGGTGACGATCGCCGTCACCCTAGGCAGAACCTCCGGTATCAGCCAGCTTGCAGGAGCTTCGAGGATCGTGCCGATCCGCTCCTCAGCCTCATCGAGGGCGCCGCCGATGTAAGGCGCCAGCATCCGGGGCGCGTGATCGCTGGCGAAGGCCGTGGTCCTGTCGAAAAAGCTGCCTGCTGTCTCATTTATGAAACTGGCTGCCGTCTCGTTGATCGAATCCTGAGTGTACGACAGGTTCAAGACCTCAGTGGCGAGGGCGTTGATCACGGTCAGAACAAAGACCAAAAAGGCCAGAAAGACTATCGATAACGAGAGAAGGGCGGAGATCTGCTTTCTTTTGGTAATGACGAGAAGGCGCGAATAGACGGGGTGAAGAACGTAGGCGAAGAAGAAACTCAAAAGTATCGTGGTTATAAAGTCCTTGGTGACGTATACGACCCCTGCCACCGCAACGGCCAATATCGCCGCCACCATCCATAGGAACCGATTTTTTGAGTTCATGCTCTGTATTATTTGTTGGACTGTGAAATATATAGATCTTTCCGTCAGTTCGATACCCGGCGGCCGTATGGCCCCCACCATTCTCGCGCCGTATCAGCCCGGCTCAAATTCAGCCCAGCTCAAAGGTCGTCACCCCAAAGATGTTCCGGATGGGCAGTCCCGGATCGCCTTTGGTGTACATCCGGGCGGTTTCGAAGGTCTTTACCATCTTGTGCCGCTTGGCGAGCTTTAAAGCCGCGAGATTGGGTTCGGGAACGTCCAGAAATACAGGGGTGCCTTTTTCTGCACCGCCTGCCAGCGCCGAAAAGAGCGATTCTGCGGTTTTTTCATTTTCTGCAAATAGAGGCCCTATCTTGAATCCAAGGCGACATGGACGGAGAAGGCCGTAGCCCGCGAGCCCTTCATCGCCGACAAAACCCAAGGCGACGGAGCCAGGCTGGGTAACCCACGTTCTGAGGAAACGATCTCTTTGATCAGGAAAGTGGAGTTCATCGTACCTCTTCAGGTCATCGAAGGATACCTCCGACAGCTCAACTATTCCGGGATCGGCCATCGCGTCGCCGGTTCTCATCCCCTGATACCGAACGCTACGGTGGAAAAGTTGAAACCCGGACTTTTTGTAGTTCTCCTGCTGCTCAACGACGCCGTCAAGGCCCACGTTCCTCCCCAACAGATAATTCATCCCCTCGTGCCAGAGCCCAATTCCAAAACCGCGCCCCCGAAACGTTTGCCTCACTATGTAGAGGCCCAGAAAGCCAAAAGTTTTGCCGTAAGCCACCGCCGATATGCATCCGACTGGCTCATCGTTTAAAAGGCCGATGAAGAACCCGTTCGGGTCTGCCGAATAAAAACATTCGGCGTCGTTTAGACCTGGATTCCACCCCTCCGCCGCAGCCCAGTCGATCGCAAGCTCGACCTCGTCCCGGCGCATCCTTCGAATAGCATATTCCTCGCCCATAATTTCACGTCGTCTCATTAAAATGGATCTTATTTAAAGTTCAACATCCGAATTGAATCCGAGTCTTCCGATCTATTGCTCTAAAAGCCGATCTCCGTCCTCCGAACACCGTTGAGGATCGCACCTTCCAGGTTTGCGGACCTCAAGTTCGCCCGGGAGATGTCGGCTCCGGAAAGGTCCGCTCCTTCGAGGTCTGCCCCTTCCAGGTCTGCGCCGCTGAGATCGGCACGGGCGAGTTCGGCCCCCCTCAAGCTCGCCCTGACGAGCTTTGCCCGGACCAGCTTCGCCTCGGAGAGGTCCGCTCCTGAAATGTTCGATCCGATGAGCTTAGCCATCCTTAGATCCGCTCCCTTCATCTTCGCGCCCCGAAGGTCGGACCCGGTGAGGTCCGCACCGGTCAAGGTCGCCTCGGAGAGGTCCGACCCGGCCAAAGGCAAAGATATCAGATTTGCGCCCTTCAGCTCGGACCTGACGAGCTTCGCTTCTCGGAGGTCCGCCGCCTCAAGGATGGCGCCCTCGAACTTGGCCTCGCTGAGGTCTGCACCGACCAGATTCGCGCCCTGAAGGTCGGCTCCGACGAGCTTTGCTCGACCCAGATCGACGCCCGAAAGTCCCGTTCCCCTCAAGACCGCGCCCATCAGGTTCGCCCCCTGGAGGTTTGCGCCTTCAAGATCCATTCCGCTGAGATCAGCACCCTTGAAGTCGGGCCTCACCTGGGGATTTTCAACTCGCCATCGGTTCCAGACTGCTGAGCCTTGCTTGAGAGCATGGACGTGTTCTCTATTTGCCATTAAAGCGTGACCTCCGTTCGAAGCTTTCGCATGAGATGGCCTTCAAGTTAAAAAAGGAGTGCCAGGGTCGGAATGAATATGCATCACCAGCCCGACCTCGCCCGGACGAATCGGGCCACCTCCTCCGACCTGGGGCTCTCGAATACCTCTTCTGGCGCGCCCAGCTGGACCAGCTCGCCTCCGATCACAACGCCGATCCTGTCGGCGAGACGCCGAGCCTGGTCCAGGTCGTGGGTTGCCATCACCACCGCGAGGCCATCCTCCCCGGCCTTTCGGATCAGATCCTCGATCGTCTCCGCCGTCCTGGGGTCTAGGTTCGCCGTCGCCTCGTCCAGGAGGAGAAGCTCGGGCTCTGTGACCAGGGCCCTCGCCAGGGCCACCCTCTGGGCCTCGCCGCCCGAGAGGCTGAAAGCTCTTCTATTTTCGTACCCGGAAAGGCCCACGTCCCGGAGGGCGGCTCTCACCCGATCCTGGATGGCGGGGCCAAAGACGCCTCTTATTTTGAGGCCGTAGGAGACGTTCTTCTCGACGGAAACGTTGAACATCGAGGGCTTCTGAAAGACCATGGCCATCCTCCTCCTCGCCTCGAACCTCGCCTTCTCGTCTTCTGTTACGTCGAACCCGTCGAAGAAGACCCAACCCTTGTCGGGAGGGTCGAGGAGGTCGAGGATCCGAATAAGCGTGGTCTTTCCCGATCCGGTGGGACCGATGATCGCCAGGGTCTCGCCTTTCCTAACCTTCAGAAACACGTCCTTCAGAATTTCGGCTCCGCCACGCCTCGCCCAGACGCCTCTCGCCTCTATCATACCCACCAGTTCCCCTGGACCCTGTTGACGAGAAGGTTGACGATCAGGGATATAGAGACCAGGATTATCCCAAGAGCCATCGAGAACTCGATATCGCCCCGAGAGGTCTCAAGAGCGATCGCCGTCGTCAACACCCTTGTGTAACCTCGGATGTTTCCTCCGATCATCATCGCAACCCCCACCTCGGAGAGGGCCCGGCCAAAGCCCAGCAGTACCGCCGCCAGCATGGCGGCTCTAGCCTCCATCATGATGGTGAAGATAGCCTGAACTTTCGTGGCGCCGAGGGATACGGCTGAATCCCGGACGGAGTGTCCTACGCCGCTCAGAGCGGCGATTGTCAGGCCCGTCATGATCGGCGCGATGAGGATCGTCTGGCCTATCACCATCCCACCGGGCGTGAATAGAAGGCCGAGGCTTCCGAGGGGGCCGGACCTTGAGAGGAGGAGAAAGACGAGAAGGCCGACGGTGACCGTCGGCAGGCTGTAGAGGGTCTGGATTATGTTCACAACAGCCCTTTTGCCCTTAAAATTGTGGAAGTGGATGAGGCCACCGAGGGGGACGGTGAGGATGGCGGCGATGACCGTTGATGTCACGGCTATGGCAAGGGACCTCGCGGTTATCTCCACGACGGTCGGGTCGAGGGCCAGTATCAGCTCGATCGCCTTTACAAGCCCCGCCGCGATCTCATCCAAAGGTTTCACCCGAATATTTCGCTAGACTCCGATCTGGATTCCGAATCCAGGAGCTTGCGCTTACGCCGATGCCTGGCTGCAGGCGTCCTCGGCCAGAGGCAGGGCGCACTCGTCCCCGGAGCATCCTATCAGATCGCAGTTGCCTCTCGCGGGGTTGAAGAGCGGCTTGCCGATAGTCTCTGTTCCGTACTCTGCGATCAGGTCCTGGCCCTCATCGGAGACCAGGTAGTTTATGAAGTTTCTGGCCATCTCGCAGTTTGTGTTGGGGTAGGCGGCGGGGCTCACCGGAATCGCCGCGTAGACGTTGATGAGGAAGTCATCGCTCTCGATCAGGGGCACCAGGGAGAGGTCGCTCCTGAAGGCGGCGAAGGTGGAGGTGTCGCAGAGGGTGTAGCCTTCCATCTCGTTTGTCATCAGCAGGGTCGGGCCCATCCCCTGGCCAGCTTCAACGTACCAGGGGTGGTCCGAAGTTGCGACCTCTTCGTAGTCGAGGCCAGCTCTATCCCAGAGGAGCTTCTCCCGGGCGTGGGTTCCGGAGTCGTCGCCCCTGGACACGAACTTGACCAGATCGGGGTTCTCGATGCCCTGCTCCATGATCGTCTTCATCGCCTCAGAGGCGTTCATCCCCGCGATCCCGGCGGGGTCGTCCTCAGGGCCGACGATGATGAAGTAGTTGTAGGCAAAGCAGGTCCGCGAGAGGCCGTACCCCTCCTCGATGAACTTTCTCTCCCTCACCACGTCGTGGACTAGGATCAGGTCGGCATCGCCCTTCTCAGCACGCTCGATTGCGATCCCCGTCCCGCCGGAGACGGTCCGGACGTCGACGTCGTACATCTCCTCGAAGATGTCCTCCATCTCGTCCAGGAGCAGGGTGTCGTAGAGGCTGGTGGTCGTCGAGATTCTAAGCAGCTCTTTCTGGCCTTCTCCGGCCTCGTCATCTGCAGCCGTCGCCGCAGAACAGAGGAGGGCCAAGATCAGGGCCAGGCACGATATTCCCAGATATCTTCCCTTCATAACGATCAAGGGGTTGAATGGAAATGATTACTATAAAAGGACTATGTTAGCGCTTCCGAAGTGAGGGCCAGGATCCATTGAAGGTAATGATTTGGAATTTTGATTCGGATATGATCGTAATCGGAGAAGACGAGAATTGGAGGATAAGCTTTAGTGAGATCTGGTACCATATAGTACCTGAGAAAGGTTCTGGTGGTGTGGGATCATGAAACAATACACCAACGACGAGATCACAGTCTACTGGGATCCAGAAAAATGCATACATTCGGCGGAATGCGTGAAATGCCTGCCCGGAGTTTTCGATGTCCATAAAAGCCCCTGGATAAATATGGAGGGCGCAAGCTCCGAGGAGATTACGAACGCCATCGAAAGATGTCCCTCTGGGGCCCTCTCCTACAAGAAGAACGACGAGCTTCAGGCCCCTGGGGACCTGAGCCGGACGACGCCAGCGGAGATCAGGGTGGTGAAAGATGGACCTCTTCTGGTCAAGGGGAGATGCGCCCTCGTAGGTGAAGACGGAGACGCCATCGCCGAGGAGGGGCCCTTCGCCCTCTGCAGGTGCGGGAGATCCGAGAACAAGCCCCTATGCGACGGGAGCCACAAGAGCTGAAAGCCGCTTCAATTCGTCAGTTTCGGGCGCGGTGAATCGGAATTGAGTTCAGATCCCAAAAGTCAAATTGCCGTCGGCCTGCTTCTGTGAAGGCAGCGACGGATGCTATCCGCCGACGCCACTGTTAATTACAGCGTCAAATAGCAGTAGGCGATACCATTTTCCAGCTATCGACTCGAAAAGCCGGCAGGTTCTCCAAGCATCCTTCACCACGACCATCCCCGAATCCGTAACCGCAATTTCAACTGATGCCATACTCGAAACGCTTAAATAAAGTAAATTTACTTGAACTCAAAATCACTTGTCTGGTGATGCTGATGTCTTGGAGGATCACGGATCTGTCATTGCTGTCATTGTTGCTTGCTGCCCTTTTGGTCGGCGCTCCCTTCCCCTCGCTGGCGGAGTTGGACGACCTAACGGCGGAAAGCCCTGAAACGAGCCTCGCCTTTGCGCCGAGAACGGTGGGGGCCTTGAACGATTCGGAGAATGCGTCAGACGCTTCGCCGTCTTCGTTCGGGGTTTCGAATTTTACAGAAACAAGAGAACTCTTGTTCATCCTGGGAACCGATTTTAACGAGGTCGCTCTAAAAAATGCAGCTTCGGACCCCTCGATAACACAAGAGTTGAACGTGACCATTTTCACCAGGAGTGACACCCTGCCAAACGAGATGAACTTCTCGGACTATGCGGTCGTCTTCATCGAGTCCCAGGATGAGGCCCTGGTGAATAGCTGGAGTGCGAGCATAAACGACTCCAAGCTTGCTGACATCAGGTTCATCGGATACAATCTCTCCTCCAACGTCACCGCGCCCAACGTCGACCTCTCCATGGCAAACTACACCGACATCGAGAGATACTGGGTACAGGGCGAAGATGCCAACATGGCGAACATGCTCAGGTTCATGGGGCAGGAGTTCCTCGGCCTTTGGTCAGATGTTGAGGTTCTAGAACCTCAGATCTTGCAGCCCAAGACCCGCATCCTCTTCGTCATGAGCCTCGACCCCACCGAATATGCCGTTGAAAAGGTTTGCAATGAAACGTCCCTGATACAGGATCTTTTCGACGTCACGTTCTATGACGGAGAAGAGGCCGCGGCCTCTGAGGAGAACTTCGCCGGCCGCGACGTGATATATGTGGCTCACCTCAGCGGCACCACAATGAACGTCCTTGAAGAGAGGCTGCGGGAGGCTGAGGCTGCAGGCGTCCACATCCCCACGTTCATGAATATGGTGGATGTTTGGGGCATATCCAACGTCAACATTTCCGATCCCGTCTATTTGCCAATATCCGGCTACTTCAACAACAACGTCCCGAGCGAAGCGAACATGAACAACTGGATACGCTGGACCGGTGCGACCTTCAACGACCTGTACGTCGAGTACAAACCCCCACAAAAAGTGGATACGCCTACCGAAGGCATCTACCGTCCCGAGACGTACCCAAAAAAGGTCTTTGAAAACTCCACCGAATATCTCGAATGGTACACAAACAGGACCGAAGGACACGTCTACAACCAATCCAACCTCACAGTCGGCATCATAGGCTGGGAGGACGCTGCCATAACTGCGCTCGAATCGCGTGGAGTCAACGTGATCGCCGCGCACTCCAACTTCATAGAGAACGACGCTCGCTACTTCACCGATGAGGAGGGCGACGTCCTCGTGGATCTGATTCTTTCGTTCAAAGGGTTCTACCTGTACTACGGCGATCCGGAGGCTGGCAAAGACGAGATCGAGGCGTTCAACGTCCCGGTGATAAAGGTCGTTACAGATTACTATTATCCACCTGAAGAATGGGAGAACAGCGCCTACGGGCTCAGTCCTCAGAGCGTCGCCTTCCAGATCGTCCAACCCGAGATTGATGGCACAATCGAGTACATCTGGGCAGAGGGCAGAACGGAGCACCCGATCACTGGAGAGATGTACTACAAGCCGGTGGATTATCAGATTGAGTGGCTCTGTGACCGCGCAGTGGCATGGGGCCGCCTCAAAAACACGAACAACTCGGAGAAACGGGTGGCGATCGTCTACTACAACCACGGCGGCGGCAAAAACAACATCGGCGCCAGCTACCTGGATATCTCCCAGAGCATACCTCTTCTGCTATCGAGGATGAACGAGAGCGGGTACTATCTTGGCGAGGATGAGCTTCCCACCACCGGCAAGGAGATCATAGACCTCTTCATCGCCAGCCGCAACGTGGGCACGTGGGCTCCCGAAGAGCTCCAGAAGGTGGTGGAGTCAGGGCATGTTGAGCTTGTGCCCGTGGCCGAGTACCTGGAGTGGTACAACGGAACTTACGGAGAGGTGCCAGAAGACGTTCGCGTCGAGATCGAGGAGTGGTGGGGCGCGCCACCGGGTGAAGGAGGTATGGTCTATAACGACCAGTTCGTGATACCGCTGATCAAGTTCGGCAACGTGGTGCTCGCACCCCAGCCGATGATCGGAAGTCAGATGAACGAAGAGACGCTGTACCACAACACCTCGGTTCCGGTCGGCCACCAGTACTTCGCCTTCTATCTGTGGCTCGATGACAAGTTCGATGCCGACGCCATCATCCACTTCGGAACTCACGGAACTCAGGAGTGGCGTCCAGGAAAGCAGGTCGGACTTTCACGCTATGACTATCCACCGCTTCTGGTCCAGGACATGCCGGCCGTCTATCCTTACATCATGGATAACGTGGGCGAAGGGACGCAGGCAAAGCGCAGGGGCAACGCCGTGATGATCGATCATCTCACGCCCCCAATCGTTCCGTCGGGGCTTTACGACGAGTTTCTCGCGCTCACTGACAAGATGGAATCTTACGAAAGCGCGACCGATCCCGCGCTCAAGCAGTCGTACAGGAAATCCATCGTTGAGCTTTACGAGTCCCTCGATCTAGATCTCGACCTCAACGTCACGAGGTCCCAGCTGACAGATATGAGCGAGGCTGAGTTCGACGACTTCCTGGATACCGAGCTGCACGACTATCTGCTCGATCTTAGAGATGAGACCGTCCCCTACGGGCTGCACGTCTTCGGTGTTTCGCCAAACGGCACCGCCAAGGTGGAGATGGTCAGATCGATGCTCAGGAACTCTTACATCGAGCACGTGGAGAGTATCGCAGGCGAAGATGCCGGATTTTCAACTAACAGCAGCGACAAAGCTGAAGAGCTCCTCTTCGAGGTCTTGATCAACGGCACCAACATCACGGCGGCGCAGAACTCCGTGCTCGGGGCGTCGAGCGACGAGGTCGCCTCCGATCTCCAATTGGCCACGGATTACGCAGAACGGTTGGACCTCTCCACAAGGGAGATCGATAACACGTTACGTGCGCTCTCGGGTGAATCCATCCGTTCTGAGCCCGGCGGCGACCCCATAAGACGGCCCGACGCCCTTCCCACAGGCAACAACTTCTACAGCTTCGATCCGCGCAAGATCCCGAACGAGGAGGCCGAAATGATGGGGATGGAACTTGCCAACACGCTCATCGAGATGTACAACGAGACTCACGGCGAGTATCCAGAGAAGGTGGGATGCGTCCTTTGGAGCGTTGAAACGATGCGCCACCAGGGCGTCTTCGAGGCCCAGATCTACGGACTTCTTGGCGTGAAGCCTGTTAGAAGCTGGGGCCGGATCGTGGACTTCGAGGTCATACCTCTGGAGGAGCTTGGCAGGCCCAGGATCGACGTGGTTCTGACGCCCTCGGGCCTCTACCGAGATACTTTCCCCAACCACATAGAGCTCTTCGACCAGGCGATACGCACGGTGGCAGAACTCGACGAACCCCCGGAGATGAATCGCGTTCGGGCAAGATCAGAGGCGATACGCAATTCGCTCCTGGAAGAGGGGTACGACAACGAGACCGCCCATCTCCTCTCACGGTCGAGGATATTCATCGATGCGCCCGGCACCTACGGCGGTGGCGGAATCGCCGAGGTGGCGGACGCCAGCCACACCTGGGAGAACGAAAGCAAGGTTGCCGATCGGTACATCTCGGGTCAGGGTTACGTTTACGGAGGAGGGCTCTGGGGCGAGCCCAATGAAGACCTTTTCCGCCTCAATCTGGAGACGGTGGACGCGGCGGTACACAGCGACTCATCGAACCTTTACGGGCTCATGGATAACGACGACATGTTCCAGTACTTCGGAGCGATGGCGTTGGCGGTGAGGGACCTCAGGGGCGAGACCCCGGAGATGTACATAACCGACCTACAGAGCGTAGACAACGTCGAGATGAAGTCGCTGGAAGGAGCTTACAGGCTTGAGCTTCGAGCCCGGTATTTCAACCCCAAATGGATAGAGGGCATGATGGAGTACGATTACGCTGGCGCTCGGGAGATGGATCACTTCGTGGAGTACCTGTGGGGTTGGGACGTCACAATGCCCGAGATGGTATCTGACGGTGACTGGGACCGGGTCTACGACGTCTACGTGAATGACAAGTACAATCTCAGAATCAAAGAGTTCTTCGACGAGAACAACCCCTACGCGTACCAGTCGATGACCGCAAGGATGCTGGAGGCGGCGAGGAAGGATTACTGGCATCCCACCGAGGAGATGAAGCAGGAGCTTGCAGAGCAGTACGAGCAATCGGTGGAAGAGTACGGCGTAACCTGCTGCCACCACACCTGCGGAAATCCCCTGCTGAAAAGCTACATGGAGGGCATAATTACAGGCGCAGAGCCCGAGAAGTCAAGCACCAGCAGCACGAGCAAGGGCGGCGAGTCCAGCAGCCACCCTTACACCCAGGACCGAACTGCGTCCGGCACCTCCAACCAGACCAGCTCCTCAGGGGTGGGTGTGACCAGCGCAGAAAAACCCGTCGAATCTGAGTCCATTCAGGGCGAGGTTTCGGGGTTTGTGATGGAAAACGCCTTGGAGAAAACCAGCATGCCCTCAATATCAGGAGCGCCCTTGATGGGGATCATTCTCGTACTCTTCATCCTGATCGTGATCGGCGCAGGATTCGGGAGAAGTAAGTAGCGCCGCTCGTCCGAGTTCTATTTTGTCTTTGCCTTCGGCAAAGACGAGCCCCGGATCGAAGATCTGGGGCTTCTACCCTACAACTTCGTAAGATCGAACATGCTCAGTCAAACTGGCGGCGGCGCACCCCGCAGCAGAGCTGTGGGGCATGCTTCGCGCCGCCGCCTTAGTCGTCCTGGTTTGTAGGACGGCCACCCAAACACATTGAATTATTCAACTGCATAATATTGTCCCAAAATATGTGAACACAGCAATCCTTTGTCGGTTATTTGCTCATCCCCGCAGCAGAGCTGCGGGGTATTCGATAAAAATAAATAAAAATGCGGCAAAAGTTAAATAGTGGTTAATGCTAGGCGTTGTCATACCACTAGAAATATCCAAAAGGCGAGTGAGGTCACTAGAATGGCGAAGAACGTTTACGAAAGGAGCATCGATCCCGCCACCCGGGCGATGCTCCTTGAGGCCGACCGGGCGGGGATCGAGACAGCCTGGGATCGTTTAGAAAAACAGCAGCCTCAGTGCGGCTTTGGCCAGCTCGGAGTCTGCTGCCGCAACTGCAACATGGGGCCCTGCCGGATCGACCCCTTTGGCGAGGGACCTGACAAGGGGGTCTGCGGGGCCACCGCAGACATCATCGTCGCCCGAAACCTCCTGCGGATGATCGCCGCTGGCGCGGCTGCCCACTCCGACCATGCTCGGGACGCCGTACTGGCCTTCAAGCAGATGGCCGAGGGCAAAGCCCAAAGCTATCAGATCAAGGACGAGGCGAAGCTGAACGCTCTCGCTGCTGAGTACAACATCTCCACCGCAGATCGAAGCCCCGAGGAGGTGGCCATCGACCTTGCAAACGTCCTCCTCTCGGAGTTTGGAAAGCAGACCGGACCGATCACGTTCACCAGGAGAGCCCCTCCCAAGCGCCAGAAGGTGTGGGAGAACGCCGGGATCGATCCGAGGGGCGTCGATAGAGAGATAGTCGAGTGCATGCACCGAACTCACATCGGCGTCGACAACGATCCGGTTCACATCCTCCTCCACGGCTTGAGAACGAGCATCTCCGACGGCTGGGGCGGCTCCATGATCGCCACCGACGTCCAGGACGTCCTCTTCGGAACCCCAACTCCGATCATGTCCGAGTCGAACCTCGGCGTCCTCAAGGCGGACGAGGTGAACATAATAGTCCACGGCCACGAGCCGATCCTCTCGGAGATGATCGTCGCCGCGGCCGAGGACCCCGAGATGGTCAACCTCGCCAAGAAGATGGGCGCAAAGGGCATCAGCGTCGCCGGCATGTGCTGCACAGGAAACGAGGTTCTTATGCGCCACGGGGTTCCGACGGCAGGTAACTTCCTCCAGCAGGAGCTGGCCGTGATCACCGGAGCCATCGAGGCGATGGTGGTGGACGTTCAGTGCATCATGCCGGCCCTTGGAAATCTGGCCAGCTGCTACCACACCAAGTTCATCTCGACCTCCCCCAAGGCAGATTTCCCCGGCACGGTTCGGATGGAGTACCACGAGGAGAAGGCTGGCGAGACCGCAAAGGAGATCGTCAAGACCGCCGTCGAGAACTACGCCAACCGGGACGCGGGCAGGGTCAACATACCCAAAGGAAAGAGCGCATGCATGGTGGGCTTCAGCGCCGAGGCGATTTTGGGTGCCCTTGGCGGAACGCCCCAGCCCCTGATCGACGCCATAGTCTCCGGTGCCGTCAAGGGCGTTGGTGCGGTCGTAGGCTGCAACAACCCGAAGATTCAGCACGACTACGGTCACGTCAACCTCGTCCGGGAGCTGATCAAAAACGACGTTCTGGTCGTGACCACCGGCTGCAACGCCATCGCCTGCGCCAAGGCTGGCCTCCTGAAGCCCGAGGCCGCAAAGGAGGCGGGGTCCGGCCTTCGGGCCGTCTGCGAGTCCCTCGGGGTCCCGCCGGTCCTCCACATGGGCTCCTGCGTCGACATCAGCAGGATCCTCGTCCTGGCTGCGGCCCTTGCAAACCATCTGGGGGTCGACATCAGCGACCTTCCGGCCGCGGGTGCCGCCCCCGAATGGATGAGCGAAAAGGCGGTCAGCATCGGAGCTTACGTCATCGCCTCCGGGGTCTATACGGTCCTGGGGACGGTGCCGCCTGTTCTCGGAAGCGATGAGGTGACCAACCTCCTTACAAAGGGCGTCGGGGACGTCGTCGGCGCCACCTTCGCCGTGGAGCCGGATCCCTTCAAGGCTGCGAGCCTCATGATCAATCACATCGAGGAGAAGAGGAAGGGGCTCGGGCTGAAGGCCTAGGCCCGATCCCCTTTTGCCCAGGAGTTGAGATAATATGAAAGAGATCTTGGTAAGGCCTGAAAGGTGCATGGGGTGCCGCTCCTGTGAGATCAGTTGTGCCGTCGAGCACTCTCAGACTAAGAGCCTCTTTGGGGCCGTGGCCGAAAAGCCGGTTCCGAGAAATAGGGTCTACGTCGAGTTCGCTCCTGAGTACTCGATCTCCGTTCCCATGGTATGCCGCCACTGCGAGGACGCGCCCTGCGTCTCGGTCTGCGCCACCGGAGCCCTCAGCCAGGACGAGATCAGCAGGGTTGTGACCCACAACCCAGAGGCCTGCATCGGCTGCTGGACCTGTGCGTCCGTTTGCAACTACGGCATGATCGGCAGAAACAAGGAGGAGAGGATCGCCATAAAATGCGACCGGTGCCCGGACCTGGAGGTTCCGGCCTGCGCCGCCGCCTGCCCCACGGGAGCTCTTGTGTACAAAGAGGTGGAGGCGTTCTCGGAGTCGAAACGGGTCGAGTCCGCCCTGAAGATGGCGAGGGGAATCACCGCTGGCGGGAGCCGGTGAGAGGCAGAGGCTCCCCGCGTTCTTTTTCGGGATAGAACGGAGGTGACTGTCCAGATGGTCGACGAAAGTTTGGTGCCCACGGTCTGCCCTTACTGCGCCCTGGGTTGCGGATTTTACATCAAGCTGGGAGAGGACGAGCCTGGGATCGAGTACATGCTCGATCATCCCACAAACCAGGGGTCTCTGTGCCCCAAGGGAAACGCGGCCCTGGAGATCCTGAACCACCCTGATCGGCTTCGTTATCCTCTCAGGAGGACTGAAGGCGGCTGGGTCAGGATATCCTGGGAGGAGGTCCTGGCAAAGGTCGCCGAGGAGATCAAAAAGACGGTACGGGACCACGGCCCCGATGCACTCGGGTTTTTGGGTTCTGCCAAGTGCACCAACGAGGAGAACTACATATTCCAGAAGATGGCCCGGATGCTCGGCTCAAAGAACGTGGACTGCTGCGCGAGAAGGTGCCACTCGCCGACGATCCCGGCCCTGAACAGGGCTTTCGGCTCCGCCTGCATGACAAACCCGATCTCGGACCTGGCCAACTCCGACTGCATCTTCGTGATCGGGTCGAACTTCGCCGAAAACCACCCGATCGTTGCGAGATGGGTCCTGAGGGCAAAGGACCGGGGCGCTTTTGTCATTGTCGCCGACCCCAGGCTCACCCCCACAACGTGGCTTGCTGACCTGCACCTCCAGATCAACCTGGGAACCGACGTCGCCCTTCTGAACGGGATGATGAACGTCATCGTCGAGGAGGGGCTTGAGAACCGGAAGTTCATCGATGGAAGGACCGTCGGATTTGAAGATCTGTTGGAGAAGGTGAAGGAGTACACCCCGGAGACGGTCGCCGAGACGACGGGAGTCTCCCCCGGCGCCATAGTCAGGGCTGCTAGAAGCTACGCCAAATCCCCCTCCTCGGTCATAGTCTACTCCATGGGGATAACCCAGCACTCTCACGGCACAAACAACGTTGCAGCCTGCGCCGATCTCGCCCTGATCTGCGGCCAGCTGGGAAGGTCCGGCGCAGGGCTCTATCCTCTCAGGGGCCAGAACAACGTCCAGGGGGCCTGCGACATGGGCGTCCTCGCAGACTTCTATCCCGGGTCCAGGTCCGTCAACGACATCGAGGCGATTCACTTCATCGAGGAGGCCTGGGGTGCGGGCACCCTTCCCGTGGGGATGGGGATGACCGCCGAGACGATGCCGGTGGCTGCGGGAGACGGGGACCTGCGGTTCCTCTACGTTATGGGCGAGGACGTGATCAACTCCGATTCCAGCTCGTCCCGGGGCAGACGAGAGCTGGAAAACCTGGACTTCATGGTGGTCCAGGACATATTCATGACCGACACCGCCGAGATGGCGGACGTGGTCCTTCCGGCGGCGGCCTGGGCCGAGAAGGAAGGGACGTTCACCTCTTCTGAGCGCCGGGTCCAGTGGGTCTCTCGGGCCCTCGATCCGCCGGGTGAGGCTAGATCCGATCTCTGGACGATCCTGGAGGTGGCAAGCCGCCTGGGCCTGGACTTCGATTACGCGGGTCCCGAGGAGGTCCTGGCCGAGATAGGCCGGGTAGTTCCAAGCTACGCGGGCATCTCCCGGGAAAGGGCAGAGGCCCGGGGCGGTGTCATCTGGCCGTGTCCATATCCGGAACATCCGGGAACTCCCATCCTTCACCAGGAGGAGTTCACCGCCCCCAAAGGCAGGGCCAGGATCGTTCCCGTCGATTACCTGCCCCCAGCCGAGGAGAGCAGCCTCGACTACCCGCTCCTCCTCACCACCGGGCGGGTGGTCCTCCACTACAACGCGGGGTCCATGACCCGGCGGAGCTTCTCCCTGATGAGGAGGTCTCCGGAGCTCTTCGTCGAGGTGAACCCCGACGACGCGGACCGTTGGAGCATCATCGATGGAGACCTGGTGGAGGTGAACACCCGCCGGGGCAGGGCCTGGGCGAGAGCTCGCGTCACAACCCGGCAGGAGAAGGGCGTCCTCTTCATGCCCTTCCACTTCCCGGAGACAAACCAGCTAACCTCCGACGTCATCGACCCGGAGGCGAGGATACCAGAGTTCAAAGTCGCTGCCTGTCGCATCGGAAAGATGAAGGGGGTCTGATAGATTGGAGATTTACGTAGATCTCGGAAGGTGCATCTGCTGCCACGCCTGCGAGGTGGCCTGCGAGAGGGAGCATGGCGAGCCGAATATATCGGTGGAGGCGGTGAGGTACCGGGCGTCGGTTCCCGTCTCCTGCCACCAGTGCGAGGTCGCCCCATGCGCCCTCGTCTGTCCCAGCGGTGCTCTCGCGAAAGGGGCGTCCTCGGTCTCCTTTGAGGCTGAAAAGTGCACCAGCTGCGGCCTTTGCCTTCTGGTCTGCCCCTTCGGCGCCATCGATATGGACTCCACATCGATGGTCCACAAGTGCGACCTGTGCCCCGAGAGGGAGGTTCCGGCCTGCGTCCTCACCTGTCCCACGGAGGCCCTCCTTTACGGTGATCAGGAGGATGCAACAAAAGAGCTGAGGAGGAGGGCGGCGAGACGGATTGCTCAATCCTATGCGGCCGCCGTCGGGAGGGATAGGGCATGACAGCAACCGAGCCCGGCACTTTGAGGCTTCTGGTCGTTGACGGGGGAAAGTGCATCGGCTGCAGGGCCTGCTCCAGCCTCTGGCCCGAGATATCCTGTGCACTCTCCTTCTCAGATAAGGGTCCACAACGGACGATTAAGTTTCCGAGGGCTTTCGAGGAGTTTGAGGCGAGGATCGCCGAATCTCTGGCGGAGGTGTGCCCCACGGGAGCCATCTCCATCGTCCTCACCGACGAGAGGCCCGAGGAGGAGAGCTTCGCCCTATCCTTCGAGATGATCCGGTGCCGAAGATGTCGGACGCCCTTCGCCACCGAAGGGGAGATGAAGTACATCATAGAGCGCCTACCGAAAGATCTCCAGGCGCCTAACTCGGCCATTTCGTGGATGGAGATCTGCCCGAGCTGCCGCCGATCAGTCGAGCGGGATGCGGCGGCGAGAGACCTGATCGTCGCCAGGAGCGGAGCGAGAAGGTGAGGCTATTACAAAACTTATTTTATCGAATACCCCGCAGCTTGCTGCGGGGATGGACAAATAACCGACTTAACAGTTTGAATCGAGCTGTGGATGATGTAATTGATATTGATTGGGGAACATACGACCATCTTGAGAATTATACCATTTGCGGTCTATCGACTTAACAGGGCGGCGGCGCCTTGCATGCCCCGCAGCTTGCTGCGGGGTGCGCCGCCGACCTCATAACCGCGGGGAAGGATGAAGGCGTTTCCCTCGTGGTGGCCAACCTTCAGAGCGGCACGGCCCTGGGAGAACAGATGGCTGACGAGATCGGCACCGAATACGTTACATTGACGAACTTCCCTGGAGCGGTGGAGGGAACCGACACCCTTCAGCAGATGATCAGGTACAACGGAGAGGCGATGCTGGCGGCGGCCTGAGCCCTCCTTCGACGGGGGCCTGAGCCCTCTCGATTTTATGCGTCTTTTCTGGGGCGACGCCTTACAGCGGGCGGCGTCCCCCTCCTTTTCTTCTGCCCTACCTTTTTGCAACATCCTATCTTCTGCCATACGGACGATCATAATCGGTGCGTTCAGTCCCACCTTTAATCCAGACGAGTGGGAGTTTTTGTTATCTTTTTATCCCATTTACCAAAATGCTCATATATTGATTCATCATAATGCTACCAAATATGAAAAAATTTCATAGGAGTGTAAAGATTGTTCAAAGGATTCGGGCCATCAGCCCTTTTGCTTCTGCCCAGCATGATCTTGCTGGCCTTCGGCACGGGGGCGTCAGCATCGGATTCTGGCGGTGCTTCTGACGACGTCATCACCATAGCGGACTCTGCGGGAAGAGCTGTGGAGGTCCCCTATCCGGCGAGCTCGGTGGTGGTGCTCTGGAGCAACCCGGCCAAGGAGATCCGGGCCCTGGGGGCCGTGGACAGGATCGTGGGCATGGATTAGTCCACCAAGGACGAGGTGGACAAGGGGACCCTCCCTGAGCTGGCACAGGTCCCGGTGGTGGGAACTCAGGAGGAGCCGAACTACGAGAAGATCGCCCAGCTGAAGCCCGACGTCGTGATATGCCTCTCGGCTGGCTACCCCCCGGAGCCCGACGAGGTGCAGCAGAAGCTGGAGCCCTTCGGAATCAAGGTGGTGGGCCTGGACTTCTACAGGACCGAGGTCTGGTTCGACGAGATCGAGACTCTGGGCGAGATGCTGGGCAAGGAGGCGGAGGCCGAGGAGTACATGGACTTCTTCAGCGGCTATTATGACCAGATCAACGAGACCCTGGCCACAATACCTGACTCGCAGCTTAAGACCGTCTACTTCGAGGGCGCCAGGACCTACCTGCCCTACGGAGGGGCAGGCTACGGCAGCGGCATACCCAACATGATCCGCGCCTCCGGGGGCAAGGACCTATACCCCGAGAGGTCGGAGCTGGCTTTCGATGTCAACCCCGAGGACGTCGCCGAGAGAAACCCGGACGTCATCTTTAAGGGCACGACCCTGGGCTGGAACGCCGAGAACGAAGACGAGTTTGAGGCCATGAGAGACGAGATCATGAGCCGGCCTGAGCTGGCAAAGACGACGGCCGTCCAGAACGGCCAGGTTTACGTCATAAGCTTCGATGTCGCCGGAGGGGCGGGCAAGAAGTTTGGGCCGGTCTTCCTGACCGAGACCCTTTACCCCGAGAAGTTCCAGGACCTGGACCCGTTGGAGTTTTACAGGGAGTACCTGGAAAGGTTCCAGGGGTTGGAGTACAGAGGGGTTTACCTCTACCCCTGATTTTTCCGGAGCTGAGAGCTTATGTCACCCGCCACCGGTCCCGATATCGTCAGCTGGGAGGGAATCAGGGTCGTGAAGGACGTCTTGGACGGAGCGAAGTGCCCAGGAGTTGAAACTCTGGAGGGGCGCATCGGTCCCCTCCTGAAGGGGGAGGCCTTGCAGGCCCACTACATCGAGATGCAGGGAGGCCTCTACTGCGAGGAGCATCCCCACCCCACAGAGAGCCTGATATTCACGGTCCGGGGCAGATGGGTTCTGTGTAGCGGCGGCAAAAGGCATCTCATGAACCCCGGCACCCTCTTCTGGTTCGGGCCGAACACGCCGACAGGCTACGAGGTCCCCTTTGAAGAGCCCGCCTTCATACTGATCTTCAAGGGCGGCATCGACGGGATGGACGACGAATCGTTCCTGGAGTATCTGCGGGGCCTTAAGGGGCGGCTGGAGATGCAGCACGATCAGGGCGCTCCTTTCAAGATGAAGGAGCTTCCCGAAGACCATCCTGCACGGCTCTTCGCCCTGGGATTGAAGGCGCCGTGATCTTTCGAGGGGATGGATGAAAACGTCATTCAGCGCCAAGGGGTCCGCCGGGGAGAGCGACACAAAGCAGGCCTATTCGGAGTTCATCGCCCGCAATGTCCTGTTTTTGACGGTGAGCCTGGCCGTTCTCCTCTTTCTGGTCATCTTTTCTGCCTCCATCGGGGGCACCACCAAAAGCGAGATCGGGGTCTTCAACGCCATAGCTTCTAGATTTCTTCCCTTCATAGAGTGCGACCCCTTCGTCGAGGGCATCGTCTGGCACCTGAGGCTCCCGCGCATCCTGCTGGGGATAGTGGCGGGCGCTGGCCTTGCGGTCTCGGGGACGGCGATGCAGGGGGTGACCAGAAACCCCCTCGTCAGCCCCTTCACCGTGGGGATCTCCTCGGCCGCGGCCTTCGGGGCGTCGATGGCGATAATGTTCGGGATAAGCTACTCGGGAGTCGGAACCTACCTCATAATTCTGAGCGCCTTTCTCTCGGCCCTAGGCTGCGCCTTTTTGGTATTCTTTCTGACCCGTCTGAAGAGGTCCTCCCCCGAGACCCTGGTCCTGGCGGGGATAGCCCTCACCTACTTCTTCGGCTCTCTGACGGCGATCCTCCAGTTCTTCGCGAGCGAGCAGCAGCTCAACGCCATGGTCAACTGGACCTTCGGGACGCTCTCTGGGGCGGACTGGGACAAGATGGCGATAGTGACCGCCTCCCTTCTCCTGACGCTGCCGATCCTCATCCGCCTCTCCCGGGATCTGAACGTCATCTTCTCCGGAGGCGACGAGACCGCAAAGAGCCTCGGGATAAACGTATCGAAGGTGAGAACCCTATCCCTCCTCCTCTCCTCCTTCATCACGGCCAGCATCATCTGCTTTACAGGCATCATCGGCTTTGTGGGGCTCGTGGCACCGCACGTGGCCAGGATGGCGATAGGAGGCGATCACAGGTTCCTTCTTCCAGCATCCTGTATAGTGGGCTCCATTCTGGTGGTCGGAGCGGACATCGTGGGAAGGACGATCATGGCCCCCATAATCCTCCCCATCGGGATAGTCATCTCCTTTGTCGGAGTTCCCATGTTCCTCTACCTGATGATGACCCGAGATACCGGATACTGGGAATAGCATGATGAAGGTCTCAAGATATGATGGAAAACCCAATATTTTTTTCAAGCGACGGCCTGCGTCTTGCAGGAGTGCTCAGATATCTGGAGGGCTTTAATGAGCCGCTCCCAGCCGTCCTCCTGGTGCACGGCTCCCTGGAGCAAGATCGGGATGGAAATCTCGTCAAGAGACGCGACGGAAAGCCCGCGTTCAAGAAGAACTTCTTCATGGAGATATCCAGGAGGCTATGCGCTGAGGGCTTTGCCACCTTCTCTTGGGACCGCCGGGGCGCTGGCGAGAGCGAGGTTCCTGCGGACGGGGGCGGGTATCTCGCGGACGTGAGGGATGCAAAAGCTGCCTATCAGGCTCTTTCATCTCAAAAGAATGTGGACCCGGAACGGGTGGCGGTTCTGGGCCAGAGCGCCGGAGTGTACACGGCGTGTCTTTTGGCCAAAGAGGACGAGAGGCCTAAAGCCTATGTTCTCCAGGGAGAGCTTTACAGAGACTACGCCGATATGATGGCCTTCAACTACCGAAGAGTCGTCGATTACGCCCAAAAGAGCCCCGAGAACCTTTGCTGGGTCGAGGAGAACGACCTGCTCGGCCTGGTCATGGGGCTGAACCTCTCGGCCCTCGAGGAGGGGGCGATGATGGGCGAGGCCGAACACGATCTCAGCTACAAAGGCAGAGCCTGGAGGCTCCGGCACGATTCCCTCTGCTACCTCCCGGAGTATGCTCCCAGAAACCAGTTCGAATACATCCAAAAGCCCGCGCTGATAATCCACGGGGCCTGCGACCTGAACGTCCCCGTGGAGGACGCCTTCATGATCGAGCTGGAATTGAAGAAGCACGGCAACGACGACGTGGAGCTGGCGATAATTCCGGAGGCGGACCACAGCTTCCAGGAGATCGCCGAGTCCGAAGATCAAAGGCTTAGGTAGAGGATGTCTCTTGAAAGCTTTCGGCGACCCTACCGGGAGGAGTACTTTCAGGCGCTTACCTCCTTTCTCAATAGGAGGCTTTGAGGGCGCATCTTTTCGGTATCGGTCCCTCTGCCATGGATGCCATCGCTTAAAACAGGTCGGTTGGCGAAAACCCGAGTTTGACTTAGGAAGTGAAAAGGATGAAAGTTTTGGTATGCGGAAAAGGTGGCAGCGGCAAGAGCACCGTCGCTGCGCTGCTCGCCAAGAGCATGGCCCGAAGAGGATACGAGGTTCTGGTGGTGGACAGCGACGAGTCCAACTACGGACTGCACCGCCAGCTCGGAATGGAGCTTCCAAGCTCCCTCATGGACCATTTCGGCGGAAAGAAGAAGATGATGGAGAAGATGAGAAAGTCCTTCACCGAAGGTGAGCAGGTCCAGCTCTTCGACCAGAAGTGGACGCTCGCCGACGTCCCGGCGGATGCCACGTCAGAGAAGGACGGGATTAAGCTTCTGGCCATAGGCAAGATCCACGACTTCGGGGAGGGATGTGCCTGCCCCATGGGATCTCTTTCCAAGATGTTCCTGGACAACCTCCGGGTGGGCGAGAAGGAGATGGTGATCGTGGACACCGAGGCTGGGATAGAGCACTTCGGCCGGGGCGTCGAGGCAGGATGCGATGCCATCCTCGCAGTTTTGGACCCCTCTTACGAGTCGCTTCTCCTCTCGAAAAAGATCGGGGAGATATCTGAGAAGATCGGAAAGACCCTCTACTTCGTTCTAAACCGGGTGGACGACGAGCGGAAGGCCGCCATGCTCGAGTTTCTGGACGGGAAAAGGGTGGCTGCATCCATCCCCGAGAAGAAGGAGATCTTCAAAGCGGGACTGGCAGGAGATGAGTTCGACTTCCAGGTCGAGGAAATGGAGGAGCTGGCGGACCTTTTGGCGGGATAGGGGATGGTGGCCGAATGGCCCCCTTTCTTTTTTGGAGCTCTTAGGTCCTTGAAGCTCGACCATGGGCGGCCTGCAATGTCTCAGACGATCTCGATAGACGGGGACCGTTTGAGACTGAATCTCCGTTTCAAAACGGATTTAAGCTTGCAGCTCCAAACATGATCGACAATTGGAGAGATCTCATGTCGCTAGGACCATCGGACCCATCCTCAACTTTATCCCTTTCGCCCTCGATCAAGACCGTCTCTCTTTTCGTCGTCCTGCTGGCCATCTTCGCTCATCCATCTTCGGCCGTCTTGCAGGGATCTCCAAACGTCCTGGAGCACTTTCCAGACGACTTCTACAAGATCGAAGGCTCTCCCGAGATCGAGGCGTCCATGGAGCGGTCGAGCGTCTACCAGGGCGAAGACACATCTCTCTACCTCACTTTGATCAACAGGGGTAGCGTCACCTCCATCAAGGTGAACGAGGTGCCTGCTGAAAAGGCCGCTTACGAAGTCTACGCCGCCGAGCTGGAGCTGGAGCTGGAGCACGCCCGGACCGCAGCTCAGGACGTGTCTGTCAGCCTGGTGGTGCCGAGTCTCGTAGAGGACGCCCCCCTGGAGGTCAAGCGGCAGGTGGCTTACGCTGGCACCCTTATCGAGGGGCAGGTCTCTCCCAGGCTCGAGTTTCCGGTGGAGGTCTACGAGAACACCCCTCCCGGCGATTACAATCTTTTGGCGCAGGTCAACTACACCTACCAGTGGGACGTGGCAGTGGAGCCAAAGTCCAGCCGACCCCAGAACCCGGACATCTTCTACCTCTACGATAGCAAGAGCCAGACCTTGCCCCTGACCCTCAGGGTGGAGAGAAAAAGCAGCGTGGAGTTCGAGGTGCTGGAGACTTCACCCGAAAGCCTGAGAGTCGGATCTGAAAAGAACGTTCTCAAGGTGACGATCGAGAACGTCGGAGACGACACTGCCCGCGACCTCGTGGCAAGGCTCAGGCCCGAGAGTGGGATCTACGTCAGCGTCGACGAGTCCCCGATCCCCATCCTCCGGCCGGGCGAAACATTCGATCTGGTCTACAAGGTGGACGTCTCCGGTGACGCTGTGCCGGAAAAGCTCTACATGCTAACGATCCTCTTTGAGTTCTCCGACTCGCACAGTGACGATCTGACCGAGACCGAGCACGCCTACGTATGGATCAAGGGCGATGGCTCGCGGATTCTCATCTTCGCAGCCATTCTCGCGGTCCTGGCAGGTGCGGGTCTTCTGGTCCATCGCCGGAAGAGGGGCGCGAGCTGATCTTTTTTGGAGGGACGGGCTCGTGAACGACGGAGAAAATTCGACCCCTTCGACATCTATCTCTTTCGAGGATTACAGCATAGTTGCCAGTGGCTTGAAGAAGAGCTTCGGCAAGCTTCGGGTCTTGAACGACCTCTCGGTGAAGATCCCCCGGGGCACGACCTACTGCCTCCTCGGGCCGAACGGCTCTGGGAAGACGACCTTCATCAGGGCCGTTGCCGGGCTACTCCGCCTGGACGGCGGCGACCTTTGGGTCCTTGGCGAATCGGTCTCCAACGTCAGGAGGGTCCGCCCTCGGATCGGCTACATGACCCAGCACAAGGCCCTCTATCCGGACCTCACCCTCCAGGAGAACATGGAGTTTTACGCTGGTCTCTACGGGATCGATGGGCGCCGGATGGCCGAGAGGATCTCGGAGCTTCTGGAAATGGTGGACCTCACTGAGCACAGCGATAGGATCACCGGAGACCTCAGCGGCGGGATGTACCAGAGGCTTTCTCTCGCCTGCACCCTGATCCACGAACCGGACCTCCTCCTTCTGGACGAGCCGACGGTGGGAGTCGACCCGATCCTGCGGGAGACCTTCTGGCGGTTCTTCGACGATCTGGCAGAAAAGGGCGCGACGATCCTCATCACCACCCACCTCATGGACGAGGCCGAGAGGTGCAAGATCGTCGGCTACATGCGGGCCGGGCGGATGCTGGCGGAGGGAAGCCCTGAAGAGCTGAAACGGCTGGCAGGCCTTCGGCCGATCTTGAAGCTCCGGGTGGAGGACCCCAAAGCTTCCGCCACCATCCTCGCCAACAGGGGCTTCGAGGTCGACGTCGTCGAGGGCGAGCTGCACGTGAAGATCGAGGATCATCAGCAGCTAAAAGAGGTCCTGGAGCAGGTTGTGCCCCTCGACCTCAGGCTCATCGAGCCCTCCATCGGGGACGCCTTTCTGAGGCTTGCGGAGGAGGGGTCGAGATGATGGAGAGAAGCCTTGATGTGAAGAGGGTTCTCGTGGTGGCGAGAAGGGTCGTCCGCCAGCTAAAGCGGGACAAAAGGACGATCGGCCTGATCACCTTCGCGCCCATATTCCTGATGATCCTCTTCGGCTACGCCCTATCGGGGGAGATGAGCGGCATAAACCTCGGGATCGTGGACTATGGCGGCCAGGATGCTTTGAAGGCCCACCTCCAGTCCGTCGACGACTTCGACCTTCTGTACCTGGGGTCCGAGTCGGACGCCGAGAAGCTGATCGTCGAGGGGAGGCTCCACGGGGCCGTGGTGATCCGAAAAGAGGTGGTTCGGATCCTGCTGGACGGATCGAGCCCCCAGATAACAAGCTCCATCATGGCCGAGGTGAGGAGCGGCCTCCAGCCCCCAGAGTCCCTCCAGAAGGGGGTAAGGGGTGGTGGAGGTGACGGAGTTGTCCGAGGCGCTGGTGGTGTTGAGACGGGCCCCCAGATCGTCCAGCGCTACGTTTACGGCTACGACCTGGAGATGATGGACTCAGTCGGCCCCGCGGTCCTGGGCCTGGTGGTATTCTTCTTCACTTTCATCACCGCTGCGATCTCGTTTCTGAGGGAGCGGACCC